>JAJRVU010000113.1 GCA_024277145.1 Planctomycetota bacterium | reverse complement strand
ACCGTGATGCCCGTAAAGAAAAAAACGAAGATGGTTCGAAAAAAGAGAAACAATTTTCCTGCATGGTACGAACTCGGATCCCCGGAGGAAAAGTGACCGCAGAACAGTTTCTGGCAGAACTTGATCTTTGTGATCAACTGGGAGAAGGGCATATCCGAGTCACCACCCGCCAGGGATTACAACTGCATGGAATTCTCAAAAACAATCTAAAGGAAACCATCCGCAAAATTAATGACACAAAACTGACAACGTTTTGCGCTTGCGGCGATGTCGAACGTAATGTCATGTGCTGTCCCGGACCATATAAAAATGATTCCGTTCGGGATGAAATGCAAGAGATGGCTTTCAAAATCGCTGAACATCTTAAGCCGAAAACAACATCGTATTTTGATATCTGGCTCAAAGATGAAGAGGGCGAAAAAACAAACGTCACAGATTTCAAACCGGTGGAGGAACCAATTTACGGGGAACGGTATCTTCCTCGAAAATTCAAAACAGCCATTACCCTTCCCGAAGATAATTGCATTGATATTTACACACATGACCTCGGTTTTATTGCCATTGTCGAAGAGAATAAAATTGTCGGGTACAACGTTCTTGTGGGTGGAGGCATGGGACGAACTCCCAGTAATCAGAAAACATTCCCTGCTTTAAGTAAGAAAATGGCTTATATCAAGCCTGAACAGGTGCTGGAAGTGGCCGAGGCGGTTGTGAAAGTCCAACGAGATTTTGGAAACCGTGAAGACCGAAAAGTGGCTCGATTAAAATATCTGATTGCAAATTGGGGGATTGAAAAATTCAAAGCCAAAGTGGAAGAATATTATGGCCAACCTTTGGATGACCCCCTGCCGATTGATGTGCATGGCGTTGATGATCACATGGGCTGGCATGAACAGGGAGACGGAAAACTGTTTCTCGGAATCAATATTGAAAATGGACGTATCAAGGATGATGGCGATTTAAAAATCAAAACCGGTATACGAACCATCATCGAAAAATATCGAATGGAATCTCGGTTTACCGCGCTTCAGGGAGTCATTCTTTGTGATATTGATCCAAAAGACAAAAATGATATTGAAGCAATCCTGAATGAACATGGTATCAAGCTGGCGGAAGATCTTTCGCTGGTTCGTCGATATTCCATTGCATGTCCGGCTATGCCAACGTGTGGATTATCGATCACGGAATCGGAACGGGTTCTTCCTTCTGTCATCGATACGCTGGAAAAAGAAATTACCGGTTTCGGATTAGACAAAGAACAGATTGCTGTCCACATGACAGGCTGCCCGAACGGATGTGCAAGACCTTATAACTGTGATATCGGCTTGAATGGTCGAGCAATGGGAAAATACACACTCTTCCTGGGGGGGAATGTTCAGGGAACAAGGTTGTCGTATATCTATAAGGACATGGTTCCGCTGGACGAAATTACGCCCACTCTTATCCCGCTTCTCAAATATTTTAAGGAAGATCGGGAAGAAGGGGAGTTATTTGGCGATTTCTGCCATCGCAAAGGACAGGAAGATCTGGAGAAATATGCGGAAAAACAGGCTGGGTAACTGAATTTCGCTTTGAAATCAGGAATATTGACGAACCTGTTTGGAAACTGGAACTCTTTCCGGTGTAGTATTATCAGGCTATAAAGGGATCAAACAGGTAAACATCCGATATTCCCGGAATTGACTGCTTGACCTGAAAACGGTTGTCGATTACCATTTATTAACTGAATATTGACGACTGAAAAGAAACTCTTTCCAGAAAAATTATATTTCGATGAAAAACTTATGCTTACTCAACCTGCTACTACTGGCACCTCTACTACGGGGGAAGTCTTAGGTTCGGTTTGCGTTAATAATAGAATTTCACAAAACCCTGAGGCTGACCAGCTTCGGGGTTTTTCTTTTATGGAACGTTTAAAAAAAGTAATTCCCGGAAGCTTTCACAATCGACTGTGAATGGACCATCCAAAGGAATCCCTTTTAAAATTTCGTTACAGGAACAGATCAATGTCGCAAGAGACAATAACCATTTTTGATACTACGCTGCGTGATGGAGAGCAATCTCCCGGTTGCAGTATGACTACCTCTGAAAAAATGGAGGTGGCGAGATCACTGGTTGAGCTTGGTGTGGATGTCATTGAAGCAGGGTTTCCCATTGCTTCTCCGGGTGATTTCGAATCGGTCCAGAAAATTGCAAGAGAGTTTGGCGACCAGACTGTTATTTGCGGGCTGGCTCGATGCATCAAAGCAGATATCGATCGCGCGTGGGAAGCATTGAAAGATGCAGAGCAAAAAAGGATTCACGTATTCCTTGCCACCAGTGCAATCCATCGTGAATTCAAATTGAAAATGGCCAAAAAAGAAATCGTAAAAACAGCCATCGAAATGGTCAAACGTGCTGTTGATTACTGTCCTAATGTCTAATTTTCTCCGGAAGACGCTGCTCGTACGGAACTGGATTTCCTTTGTGAAGTGGTTGAAAAATCAATTGAAGCAGGTGCAACAACCGTCAATATTCCTGATACCGTAGGATATGCAACACCTGCACAGTTTTATGAGGTGATTGCCTACTTGAAAAAGAATGTCACCAATATTGAAAAAGCGGTGATCAGCACACATTGTCATAACGATTTGGGGCTTGCAGTTGCCAACAGCCTTGCAGCAATTGAAGCAGGTGCCCGCCAGGTGGAATGCACAATTAACGGATTGGGAGAACGGGCTGGGAATGCTTCGCTCGAAGAATTGGTGATGGCACTTCATACCCGCGCTGATTTCTATGATTGCAAAACCAATATCAACACCAAAAAACTTTATCCCACCAGCAAACTTGTTTCCAACATTACTGGAATGAAAGTTCAACGAAATAAAGCAATTGTTGGTCGGAATGCATTTGCGCATGAGGCAGGAATTCATCAGCATGGAATGCTCGCGGAAAGAACAACTTATGAAATTATGAAGCCGGAAGATGTTGGGTTTGTTGGAACCAATCTGGTTTTAGGAAAACATTCAGGTCGTCATGCATTTCGTGATCGAGTCGAAACATTAGGGT
>JAJRVU010000112.1 GCA_024277145.1 Planctomycetota bacterium | reverse complement strand
GACCCACAAAGTGGATTAAATCTGGTTGCCAACCTGACACAAAATCTACCTTCGTGTAATGTGTTAGTCGTCAGTAATTCCCAAGAGGGAACCTTGATTTTACAGGCGATGCGAAACGGCGCCAAAGAATTCCTTCATTCTCCATTAAAACTGGACGATTTTCTGGCTGCTTTGGACCGAATTCATAATTCGTTAATATTAAAATCAGGCGATGGAGAGATTCGCGCAAGTCAAATTATTACTATTTGTGGCTCTTCGGGTGGAATTGGATGTACTGCACTTGCTGTCAACATGGCTTGTATTCTTGCGCAGAATGAACGAAACAGCGTTGCGTTGATGGATTTGGATTTTGCATTAGGTGATGCAGATGTCTGGTTGGATATCATTCCTGATTACACCATCCAGGATGTTGCGGATAATATTACCCGGCTGGATTACTCACTTCTGAAGCGATCATTGACCCAGCATGATTGTGGAGTTTATCTTCTTCCAAGGCCGGTTGAAACTGAAACAACTTCACCAATTACTGCAGAAGATCTCAGTCGTGTGATTGCTTTATTAAAGGCGACATTTACACATTTGATCATTGATGTCAGTAAAGCATACACTGCATTGGATATTGCAGCGATGGAAGCATCTGACAATATTCTTCTGGCGACTCAGCTGGATCTTCCTTCTTTGAGAAATGTGGTCAGGCTGACTCAGTTTTTCGATCAGGATGAAAAATACGCAGATAAATTGAAAATTGTTGTTAATCGGCTTGGACTGGAAAATAAGCAGATCAGTATTAACAAAGCACTTGAAACTATCGGGAAAGAAGTGTTCTGGCAGATTCCCAATGAATATTCAACAATGGTTGAATCTCGAAACAATGGGGTTCCACTTATTCTGGAATCACCTAAATCTAAACTCACCAGATCGATTAAAGATCTTTCTCATGCGGTTGATGGTACTAAAACAACGGATGCTGATCTCAAAGAAGAAACTGTGACTAAGAAGAAAAGCCTTTTCAGTTTTCTCTCCAAGCCTTAATAACGCTATGCTTCCAGATCAAGCTTGTTCCCGCGTTCATCTAACGCATCTGAGACTTTATTCTGCTTTTTAGGTTTGGTCTCTGTCTCTTCTTGAACATTCTCTTCTGGATGTTGTTCACCTTTAAAGGGAAGTCTTCCATCTGCATCTCTGTCTTTTTCAAATTCAGGGTCAGCAACATCTCCTGAGGCTTGAGCTGCAATCGTTTTAAGATCTTGCTTGAATGTTTTTTCAGAAGCAGCTTCTTTTGCCTGATCTGTTTGCTGGTTTTTTTGAGCACCTGCAACAGAACTTGCCAGATTAATTGGTCCGAAATTTCCCGGATTGATTGAACCCATCGCTCAAAACTCCTTATGAGTGATTTCTGTTAATTGAATCTGATTATTCTCAGGAGTGGCATCTGAAGTTAGGAAACTGACTTTATTCTAAACGAATAAACTACATATAGCTGAATTTTGAAAATATTCGTTGTTTTGAATAGGCCAATTTAACTCATATTCAAGAAATAATCACATCCTGGAAATAAAATATTCTGGGCTGGTGGTTTAATTAACCTGTTTATCTCAGGATAATAACCTCTAACCCCTTTTGGGGTTTGATTTTGCATACGGTCCAATTTACGGGAGAGCTGCTTTGTTACAAAGAGTCAAATTATCTATTCTTGTTTTCTTTTTTCTGTCTTCAGTCCAGAATTTACATGCTTATGATGGGAGTTCTTCGAACGTAATTCACTTTAATACGATGAGTCAACTCAATTCTTCCTGGACAGGGACAGGGACAGGAAAGATAGATTGCCAGAATGGCATCTATAATTTAGAAAATTCTGTTGGAAGTCTGAAATACCATCATTTGCTGAAAAACTTTGAACTCTCATTTGATGTTCAATTATCAGGTGATGATTATGGTTATTTTGTTTTCGAATTAATTGATCCTGAAATAAAGAATGGTCATGTAAAAACAAATATCAAGTTGGCTCAAGGACTGATGATATTGCTAAATGAAGTTCAGGTTCAACAAGAAAAAAGCATCAAAATATTGAATAAAAAAAATAAGCTTATCTCAGGATGGAATCAGTTTGTAATTAAACTGAAAGATCACCAGTTAAACTATTTTCTCAATCATCAACAGATTGCGAACTTTCAAATTGGCGAGAATGAATTACGACATCTTCGGCTTCGATGGAATAATATTGATAAAACGATGAAAATCAAAAATCTTAAACTCGTTGAAACTGGTTTTCGCAATTTATTCAATGGAAAAGATTTTTCAGGATGGTCAGGAGCAGGGCGACCAGCGGAACTTTGCTGGAAAGTTGAAAAAGGAATTCTTGAAGGGCTGAAATCAAAAGGACCGTTCTTAAGAAGCGATAAAGAATATGGAGATTTCAGCTTTCGACTGGAGTACAAAGTTGAAAAGGGAGCTAACAGTGGTGTGTTTATCCGTGTCCCGGAAAATGGAAATCATCATCGGAAATATTTAAAAGAACCTTCAGCAGGATATGAAGTTCAGATTCTGGATGACAACGCAGAAAAATACAAAAATTTGAGAGAGTACCAGTTCGGTGCATCTTTGTATGACGTCATGGGTGCAAACAAGCTGGTAGGAAAGCAGGTTGGTGAATGGAATACCCTTGAAATTAGCTGTAAAGGAGACCGAGTGATTACAATTCATAATGGAATAAAAGTGATTGATGCAGATGGTGACCAATATCCGCTAATGGTACTGCGAAGGAAAAATGGTTTTCTCGGATTACAGAATCATGGTGGGGGTGTTTCGTTCAGGAATTTACGAATCGGTCCACCAATAATGGCTCCATGAATCAAATTTCCAGTTGGGATTTCGCAACGACAAGTTTTTTCTGATTCTCTCAGGCCAGCACTATCACAATTACACTGTTTATCAATGAATGCCAAGTTTGCGGAGATTTCGGCATCCAGAGTCATGTTGACGGATTTTGATGCTTTTAGATAAAATCCCTTTTATTTACTGTCCTGTTTAACAGATATTTTGCAGGTTGACACTCAATAAAAGGCAATTATGAAAAACAGACATACAATTATTTTGATTGTGATTCTGGCAGTGCATCTGTTTTATCTGGGTTTCTCGAAAGCAGAAGATCAAGATGTTCTTCCTAATGGGAAATGGGGGATCCTTGTCCTATCCGATGGTACTGTTGTTCAGGGGATTATAAACAGGACTGCGATTGGATATCTGGTGACTATGAAAAATGGGAAACGTGCAATTTCTGCAGGCCAGGTTCATCACCATGCCAAAAGCAGAAAATCAGCATATGAGAATTTTAGTAAAAGATCTTCAAAAGATAATGTTCCCGCCCGTTTAAAATTAACACATTGGTGTTTGAAAAATCGTTTACTGGACGAAGCAGGAAATGAACTGAAAGCCATTCTAATTCTGGAACCGGAAAACAGCGAAGCAAAAAAATTATTAAAACAGCTTGAAGAAATGCTTAACCCGAATCATCCCTCCCATCGACAGATTGGTTCTGAACACTCTCAAAAAATGAATGATCCAGATATAGAAAAAGTGGCTTACCTCGGAAATCTTTCGAGAAAACTGGCAAAAGATTATTCATCCCGAATTCAACCAATTCTTTTGAATCAATGTGGAAACTATTCCTGTCATGGTTCTTCCAAACGGGAATTATATTTGAATCCGAAAACATTCCAAATTCGTCGTTATTCTAATGGAAATATCAAATCGGTTTTTAAACAGATCAATTGGGATATGCCTGAAGAAAGTAACTTATTGACGCATCATCAAAAAAACAAGGAGTCAAAAATTGGGAGTTTTCGTGGACGAAGTGGCAAAAAACAGAAAGAGTTTATTCAAAAATGGATTGCCAATGTTGTTCAATTTCAAGCTGAAAATGATACTGTTCAAATTAAAGAAAGAAGTGTCATTATTCAGGCATCTTCAGGATCACCCATCCAGAAGAAGATTGTTAAGAATTCATTATCCCGTTCACCCAAAAAGATAACAGAAGATCCTGTTTTGAAAAAAACACTGGAAAAAGAACGGGTGGATCCTTTTAGTCCGACTGAATTTAATCGGAAATACCACAACCGATAATGTTATCCACATTAGTGTAAGCACCACTTAGTACAAACACCACGAAAAAAGCCTTCATCCCAGATTAAGATGAAGGCTCTATTTATTCAGGATCAAAAATCTTTAGGATTTAAGATATCCTTTTGCTTCCAGGTAAGCGACAACTTCTTCAGCTAGATCATCAATACTTTTATTGTCAGCATCAAGAACTAGTTCAGCTTTTTCAGGAGCTTCATACGGGTCATCAATTCCGGTGAATCCTTTGATTTCTCCTGCACGTGCTTTTTTGTAAAGACCTTTAGGATCTCGTGCTTCACATGTTTCGAGAGAAGCATTGACATAGACTTCAATGAATTCTCCATCACCAAGAAGTTTACGAACATTGTCGCGATCTTCTTTATAAGGAGAAATGAATGCAGTCAAAGTCAGGATACTTGCATTATTAAACAGGGAAGCAACTTCACCAATCCTGCGGATATTTTCTGCGCGATCTTCTGCAGAGAATCCGAGGTTTTTATTCAATCCCATTCGGACGTTATCACCATCAAGAACGTAGGTGTGAACACCTTTTTGATGTAATAAATGGTCAACTGTATTGGCGACAGTACTTTTTCCACATGCACTTAATCCGGTGAACCAGATAACGGCTCCCTTGTGTCCATTCAACTGATTTCGTTCTTCATTTCCTACCCTGTGCTCATGCCAGGTTACGTTTGTTGCTTTTTGTTCCGCCATCAAAATTCTCCTTACTCGATATTATTCTGGTTTCGAGTTTGTGTAGAGGTTTCAGAATTCCCTTTGAGACTGTTTGTTAGTTCATTTCAAAGGTCATTGTTTAAAAAGTGAGAATACGACTCGATTCTTACAGTTATGGGATCTCTCCAGTAATTTGGAGAAAAATATTTATTGTTAAATAAACATGTAACAGGTCAGTACTTATATCGCTAAAGCATAGTATTAGTGATCTATGTGGGATTTAACCGTGGAGATCACTTTGGAGTTTAGAATACAGTCTGAGTGGACAAAATAGCAGTATGCTATTATTCCTTAGAATTCAAAAGCATTTAAACTTACTTTTGTTGATTTCTGATGGTAGGTAATGCAGATGTTTGATGGAAGTCTTTTCGCAATTGAATTATGAGATAATCAGCAGAAAGGCAATATTTCCTATTACAAAATTGAGCCTGTCGTGAGAGTCACTTAATTCAGAGGTATAAATAGTACAACTGCCAGTAAATGTCACTTAGGTCAGATTAAGTTGCACGCCAACGAGCGTGCCATTTGCAAATTATTACAGGGCATTTAAAGCTCGCAAGAACACTGGAGTTAAGCATATATTATTGTTAGATTAAAATGTATTGTTGAATTTGATGTAGCTTGTATGTAGTTTATGTACAGTGTATGTCATCGTTTCGGTCGTTGAATAACAAGAATAATGCTGATTCATGTCAGTTCATTAATATATTTAGAATATATATAGAGGTATCTCATGAGTGGTCCGGATTTTAAGAAGATGGAATTAATTCCTGTTATAGCGCAGGACGATGCAACAGGTGATGTCCTGATGCTAGCCTATATTAATGAGGAAGCTTACCAGGAAACCTTGAAAAATGAGCGAGTCTGCTATTTCAGTCGAAGCAGGCAAAGATTATGGCGAAAAGGTGAAGAAAGTGGCAATGTTCAGAACCTGAAATCCATTTACTACGATTGTGATGCGGATACGTTATTGGTCAAGGTGGATCAAATTGGGGGAGCAGCTTGCCACACGGGATACCGTAGTTGCTTTTTCACTAAAATTGATCCTGCAACTGGAGAAACTTCCACTGTGGGAGAAAAAGTGTTTAACCCCGATGATGTGTATAAAAAATAAATTCTCATCCAGGCAATGTCTGGAAATGATATAGAACGTGGCGCACTACGTAATATAGTCGGGATAATACTTAAACCTTCTACATCAATTGTAGAAACGCTCAAGAAATATTAAATCAAGAAAATAAATCAGGTACAATTATGTCAGAACGAAAATTAAAGTTCGGTATTCCTGCAGGATCTCTTCAGGAATCAACAGCGGCATTGTTTAAAAAAGCAGGCTACAATATCAAATTCTCATCACGATCTTACTATCCAACAATTGATGATGAAGAAATTGAATGCCTGTTAATACGGGCACAGGAAATGGCCCGCTATGTGGAAGAAGGAATTCTGGATGCTGGAATTACCGGGCGTGATTGGATTCTGGAAACCGGGGCTGATGTGGAAGAAATTTGCGAACTCGTTTTTTCCAAAGTGAGCAGGAAACCGGTTCGATGGGTTCTGTGTGTGCCGAATGATTCTCCTGTAAAATCAGTAAAAGACCTTGAAGGAATGCGTATTGCAACGGAAGTTGTCGGCATGACAGAAAGGTATCTTGAAAAAAATGGAGTGAATGCCAAGGTTGAATTTTCCTGGGGAGCCACTGAGGTCAAACCTCCAAAACTGGCTGATGCCATTGTTGAAGTAACCGAAACAGGAAGTTCTCTCAGGGCTAATAATCTTCGAATTGTGGATGAATTACTTCAAAGCACAACCCGATTTATTGCAAATAAAGAATCTTATCAAGATCCCTGGATTAAGCAGAAACTGGATAATATTGCCTTGATGTTAAATGCCGTCTTGAATGCAGAGGGAAAAGTTGGGTTAATGATGAATGTCCAGAGAAAGAATCTGGATAGCTTGCTGGAAGTTCTTCCTGCATTGAAAACGCCAACGGTTTCCACTCTTTCTGACCCCGATTGGTTTGATGTCAGTACCATTCTGGATGAAAGAGTTGTCAGGCAAATTGTTCCCAAATTAAAAGAAGCAGGGGCACAGGGAATTGTTGAATACGAAATTAGTAAAATTATCGACTAGTGCCGTTACTATTATATGGGGTTTGACGTGTCTGATCAGCAGGCAATTGTATTGAAAATCGGTGGAAGTCTTTTTGACCTTCCAGAATTGGGATTCAAGGTTCAGCAGTTACTCTCAGATAATGAGATTTATCAGCCTCTTTTGATTTCCGGCGGAGGTGAAGCTGCAAATCTGGTGAGGAAGTGGGATAAGATATACGATCTTCCAGAAGAAAAATCCCACGATCTTGCAGTTGAAGCTCTTTCTTTAAATGAGCAGTTATTATTGCACCTTGTTCCTGAAACAGTTCTGGTTCATAACAGGGTAGAAGCTGAAAAAGCCTGGGAACATAATAAGATTCCCATATTGAATTGTTCCCATTTTCTAAAAGAAGAAGAGTCAAAAGAGGAATCGTCAAAACTTCCGCATCATTGGGGAGTCACCAGTGATTCCATTGCAGCCTGGGTTGCTATTCATTGGCCTGCAGATGCTCTAGTTTTACTTAAATCGGTTTCAGTCCATTCCATGGATATTCATGATCAGTCTGAATATGTCGATCCGGAATTCAATCAGTTTGTACCGAAGCTTGCAAAAATCGGATGGTGTAATTTACGTTCTTCCAACCCGGAACTCCTTTATCTGAATGAGCAGGGATAATTCTGATTCCCGCTAATTCTTTTCATCTGTTGTAATTCATGGCCAAACCCGAACCTGAAAAATCAAACCGCAGAGAATTTCTCACAGGGGTTGCAGGTCGAAAGCAATTGCGCCATGTGGGAGACAAGATTGCGGATCGGATAACAGAACGGGATGAAGAACCCGCGGCACCTGCTACAGGACCAATGGTCAGGCTTTCCGTCGATGCAATGGCTTGTGAATTTGCAATTTCCATGAACCCCGGACCATCTCAACAGATTTCTATTGAGTCAGGAGCTTTGGAGCAACTGGAACCGCTTGAACAAATAATGACAATCTACCGGGATTCAAGTGAGCTTTCCCGAGTGAATCAAAATGCATTAACTGAAAAACAGAACCTGAGCGATGAACTTTATCATGTCATAAAATTGTGCCAGGAAATCTATCATCAAACAGATGGAGCATTTGATCCGACAATGGGTCCGTTGATTTCTCTCTGGCGAAAATGTCGAGGAGAAAAACGACTTCCGACTGATTCTGAAATTGTGAATTGTCTCTCTTTATCGAAAACGGAGGATTTGATTCTCGATCACGAATCTAAAACTATTCAGTTCCTTAAAGAATCAGTCAGTTTAGATTTAGGCGGAATTGGAAAAGGGTTTGCAATTGATCAGGTTGTTACATCCCTTCTTGAACAAGGGTTACAAGATTTTCTTTTTCATGGAGGGCATAGCAGTTTATATGCGCATGGAATTCATCATCATTCAGAAGGTTGGCCTGTTGGAATTCGAAATCCGCTTTTAATCGAAGAAAGGCTTGCAACGATTTTGATAAAGAATCAAGCTATGTCGACGAGTGGATCGAATGCTCAATACTATCGATTTCAGGGTAAACGGTATGGTCATATTCTGGATCCGCGAACGGGATATCCTGCCGAAAAAATATTGTCCGCTGTTGTGGTTGCTCCTTCTGCAGCTGTAGCTGATGCCCTTTCCACCGCATTCTTTGTCATGGGAGTTGAAGAATCAGTGGAGTATTGCAGGAATCATACGGATGTTGGGGGAATTCTGGTTCCGAAACCATCATCAGGCAGAAAAATCAGTCCGGTAATTATCGGAATTCCAGAATCTCAACTCTTTTTTCACCAACCTGAGCGTGATCTGGATTCGGTTGAATTTATCTGAATTTTCCAGAGTCAGTTTTAGCCACGTGAAAACGAGCAGAATCCTTCGATTCTTAATAATGAAGCCCTGTGTTTTCAAAGTCCATCAAACTGTATTGGTCTGACAATTGCAGCAGATAATGCTCTTTCGAGCTTTAAATGTCCTGTGTCAATTTCCAAATGGCACGCTTGTTGGCGTTCAACTTAGTCTGAGCTAATTGACAATTATCGGTAGTTGAACTAGTAGTTCTAAAACGTTATACTTGACTGTTTTAAAGCGTATTACGCTTTTCTGTGGCCGTGATGGACGTGTTTTTTTAATATATAAAAACCGTACTCCCACGAGCCAGCCGGCATCTGCCGGTGGGACAATCCCGCAATGCAAATGACTAAATTAAAAAGTAAACTGCTCTTTAGCTGTTTTTGGTAGGAAACTCAGTTTATCGAGTCTCTCATTTTTGGAGGTTTTTGTGCGTTCTTTTTCACGAATTGGTGGATTAGCGATCCTGATGATAATTGTATTGCGATTATCCATAGGTTGGCAATTCCTTTATGAAGGTTTATGGAAGGTTAAATCATACCAAACAGCCAAACCCTGGTCTGCTGTAGGTTACCTCAAGAATTCGCAGGGGCCGTTTCGAGAAAAATTTCGCGAAATGACCGGCGACCCTGACGAAATGGATTGGCTGAATTACGACAAAGTTTCTTCAAAATGGGAAAACTGGCAAACTCAATTTGAGAAACATTACAAGTTAGGTGACAGGCAGAAAAGCACATTGGATAAATTGCTCAATGGTTCAAAATCATTTGTGGCCAATCTGGAAGTTCTGCCTGAAAAAGTCAGTCAATCAAAAGACTTTCAAAAGCTTTCCAAAATTATCAAGTATGATCCTGGGAAGAAAAGGCTGGTTGTTGATGGAGTCAGGCATCTGGTTCCCAAAGACAAAGCACGGCTTTATAAAATCATCGGTTACGATGAAGCCAAATATAATGAAGATATTAAATCAGGAAAAAAAACGCCTGCTGATTTTGAAAAAGATTTCAGCGATGAAGAACGCAAATTCATTAAAGCAGTGGGTGACGTATTTAAAAGGTCTTCTCGATTAAGTTTCAAGGAAAAACTGGCAGCCACATTAAAAGCGGATCCTGAATATGTTGGCAAAACATTCCGAGATAAAAAGAAGGAAATTGTTGAAGAACAAAAAGGACAAGTTGAAGTTTATCAAGAATTGTTAAACAGGTACAAAGAAAACAGCGAAAAAGCTGAACAGGAATTTCAAGCGGATCACCTCAGCAAACAGTGGACTGAAATTCAGCAAATTCGAGCAGAATTGGTCGGTCCTGTAAAAGCATTGGATTCAGGTTTAAAAGACAAGGCAATCGGATTGCTGACAACAAAGCAATTAATGATGGAACCATTAGCCGAATCAAGCAGTCCTGTTGACTCAGTAAACATGATGACCATTGGTTGTTTGCTTCTTTTTGGAATTCTGCTGATTTGTGGATTATTCACACGTCTTGCAGCCATTGGAGGCGCCGGAATGCTGATCATGTTTTATCTGGCATTTCCACCCTGGCCTGGTGTTCCACCAGCACCGGGACCGGAGCACAGCTTTATTATTAATAAAAACATGATTGAAGCCATTGCGTTAGTCATGATTGCAACACTTCCAACCGGACAGTGGTTTGGATTGGACCGTGTACTGTATTGCTTCTTCAAGAAGCCTAAAAAATAATAAAACGTGTTTCCTTATTAACAGAAGACACATAAAATAGTAATTATCTAATTATCAAATAAATTTAAAGAGTTTAATCTCTCACAGAATATAAAAAGAGGTATTGAAATGCATTTAACACCTGAAGAAGAACAGATTGGTAAAGACAATTTTAACGAAGCCGTTTCTTTTTCCAGAAGGGACTTCCTGAAAACTTCAGCCTCTGCTGGGGCAGGAATGGGAGCCCTCTATTTTGGATACAAGGAGTTGGAAGGGGAACCTGTTCGAGTTGGATTTATTGGCACGGGTGATGAAGGATCGGTCCTGATTACTCAGCATCCGGAAAAATATATGGATATCGTTGCGATTGCAGATTTAAGGCCGACAAACCTTAAAAAAGCGATTATTGGTCATAACAATGAAGCTCGTGTCGGATTGATTAATAAACTAGGGAAAGATAAAGCGAGCAAAATTAAGCAATTTCCAGATCACAAATCATTAATCAAAGCGAAAGATGAGCTCGGTTTGGAAGCCGTTGTGATTGCGGTTCCCTTGAGTCAACATGCACCGGTTGCAATGGAATGTCTTAAAGCGGGTCTTCATATTCTCAGTGAAAAACTGATGGCTCATAACATTACGGAATGTAAAGAACTTGTCTTGGAAGCAAGAAAACAAAAACGTTTATACGCAGTTGGTCATCAAAGGCATTACAGTGTTCTTTATGACAATGCAAATCACCTAGTCGAATCAGGGTTGCTGGGCGACATTCGTTTTATTCGCGCACAGTGGCACCGCAATAACAGTTTTCCCGGACGAGACAGCTGGCTTAAAAAAATCCCCGCTGAAGATACAGAAGCTCTAAAAGATAAGGTGACTGAATACGGATATGATGATATGGATCATCTTGTCAACTGGCGGTTGTATAACAGTACCGGCGGTGGATTAATGGCAGAACTGGGAAGTCACCAGATGGATGCCTGCAGTATTTTTCTAGGGAAAAAACATCCGATTGCAGTGCAGGGGTATGGTGGTCGTAATTTCTATGGCGTAAAAGGTGTTGGTTCTAAAGATAAACAGGATGACAAACGGGAAATTGACGATCAGGTTTTTGTCACCCTGGAATTCCCCGGTCAACATTATGATGCAAAAGATAACCCAAGGGATATTTGTGTTGTGACATATTCTTCAATCAATACCAATCGATGGGAACCTTATGGGGAAACTGTATTCGGTAGCCGGGGGACGTTGATTATGAAGACCGAAAAAGAGGCGATGCTTTTTAAAGAGGCAAGTCCTTCAACGGGTGGCGGTGGTCCGGAACAAAGATTACATGTGATTAATGCTTCTGACGGTTCCGGCGTTGCATTAGATGCATATGAAACAACTGCTCCTTCTGCACAGGCATCCACTGCGGTGATTGAAAAACTTTCTCGCGGGTATACAGAAGAAATGGAACATTTCTGTCATTGTGTCAGGACTGAGAATTTCAAAAAACCTGAAGATGGTGGTTTGAGATGCAATGGTGAGGTGGCAATGGCCGACGCAATCATGGCTTTGACTGCAAACCTGGCAATGAAGCACCAGAAAAGAATTCTATTCAAACCGGAATGGTTTGATGTTGATAATGATGCAGTACCGGAAACCGATCCTGATGTTATTGGAAAATAATTCTAGTAAAAATATTGAAGACACTTCACTCTGAGCAGGGAAGTGTCTTTTTTTCTTAAATCAAGGTATGATCTTGATTAATAATGAAAAATAGAATCTACAAGGGGGAAATCTTATGGCTCGTTGGCCTGATGATACTCGTTCAACTATCGTTACATTTTCATTGATTTTTATATTATTGCCTTTTCTTTGTTATCTGGCATGGTGGTTTGTGAATCACTAAATTCAAGCGATTTAAGACCGCTTATCGTTGTTGTTAAGCCTGAAAAACAAACAAATATTTTAAATTATAAAAGGATATCCTGGTGGCAAAAAAAGGCAAAGCTGGCCTGCTGATCATTTTTATTGTTGTCTTCATTGATTTGCTCGGATTTGGAATTGTACTTCCTCTTCTTCCCAGATACGGAAAACACTTTGCAGCAACCGGGCTGACATTAGGCTTGTTGATGTCATCCTTTT
>JAJRVU010000111.1 GCA_024277145.1 Planctomycetota bacterium | reverse complement strand
ATGAAAAACTCGCAGGGCAAGCTTATTTCTTATTGTCAGTGCCTGAATGTTATTTTCATGGAATGCAATACGCATCCGGTTATCAGAAACCGCATCCACTTTCGATGAATCAATAACCAATAAATCCTGAACGTCTCCCAGTTTTGAGCGGAGATCATCCATTAACATGTTTTTTAATACTTTGCTCATTGCAATTTTACCGACATTTAAAGTTTGAGGTTAGTTGGTCTCAAGTTCCGGGCAAACCGGCCTGAACTTATAGTGCAATTGGAATTGCAGGAGAAACTGTCGAAGAAAGTGCAACGTTTCTTACGTAGACACCTTTTGCTGCAGATGGTTTCAATGACAATATATAAGATATCATTGCATTGACATTTTCTTTCAGCTTTTCTTCATCAAAAGAAAGTTTACCAACGATACAGTGCACATTGCCTGCAGAATCACAACGGAATTCGACTTTACCTGCTTTGTATTCCTTGACGGCTTTTACAACATCCTGGGTTACAGTTCCTGCACGTGGTGAAGGCATAAGCCCTCTTGGGCCAAGAACTTTACCGAGTGGGCCAACAATGCCCATCATGTCAGGTGTTGCGATAGCAACATCGAAGTCAAGCCAACCACCTTTAATTTTATCAGCAAGGTCTTTTCCGCCAACTTCCTGAGCACCTGCTTCTTCAGCAAGGGCAACATTGTCACCTTGCGTGAACACGATGATTCGCTGGCTTTTTCCAATTCCATGAGGAAGAACAATAGAACCACGAACAAGCTGATCAGCCTGACGAGGATCAACACCGAGTCTCATTGCAATTTCAACAGATTGGTCATACTTGCAAGGCTTGATTGTATCAGGCAAACCTGACTCAAATCCTTTTAACGCAGAAACGGCTGAATCGATATCAACACGACCCAGATCTTCTACTTTTTTGCTTAAAGCTTTCCAACGTTTAGAACGTTTGGCCATCAAATCAGCCCCTCTATATAATATTCCAGTGATATTTCCTCGTGAGTTAAAAGAGGAAATTGTTTGTTTAAAATAAATCAAATATCAGTCGGCAACTTCCAGACCCATGCTTCGGGCGGTCCCGCCAATAATTTTTGCAGCCTGTTCAAGGTTAGGTGCATTCAAGTCTTCAAATTTTATTTTTGCAATCTCAATCAATTGAGCCTGGGTTACAGTTCCGACCTTAGTATCTTTCGGACTACCTGAACCTTTAGCAATCTGTGCAGACTGCTTTAGCAAGACTGCAGCAGGAGGACTTTTGACAATAAAATCAAATGTTCGATCATCATAAATTGTAATTACGACAGGAACAGTTGTTCCGCTAAGCTCTTTAGTCTTATCATTAAACTGTTGAACGAACTGTCCAATATTCACCCCATGCGGGCCTAATGCAGTACCAACAGGAGGAGCAGGTGTTGCCTGTCCACCAGTAATCTGCACTTTTACTTCTGCTACAAATTTTTTAGCCATAATATCACTTTTCAATAACGCCAGGGGTTAACCTGCCCGTTGAATTTATTTCAAACTTTTTCGACTTGCCAGTATTCAAGCTCCACGGGAGTGGATCGTCCAAATATTTCAATCAGGACGGTAACTTTGCCATGCTCTTCATCAATTCCTTCGATGGAGCCTTCAAAGCTTTCAAATGTTCCATCTTTAATCTTAACTGATTCACCTGGGGTAAAATCGATTTTAACTTTTGAAGGTTCATCATCCTTGGTATCTTCAAGACCAAGCATTCGATTAATTTCATCTTCCGCCATCGGGATTGGCTTACCAGCTGCTCCCGTGAAATCGCCTACACCATTGGTATCTCGAACGAGGTACCACGATTCATCGTTTAACTCCATGTTGATCATAATGTAGCCAGGGTAGAGCTTATGCTCCGTCACCTTTTTCTTGCCACCTTTTGTTTCAACAACTTTTTCTGTCGGGATAATAATATCCCCAAAAAACTCTTCCTGTCCGTCTCTTTTAATTCGCTTCAGAAGAGATTCACGAATCGTTCGTTCCCTGTTACTGGAAACTTTAAGCACATACCACAACTTATTGTCTTCAGTGGGGGTTTCACCTTCTGAATTAACTTCGGTATTCATTGTATGCACTCAGGTAGTATATGTGGACGTAACCCCTTCCCGGCAAAGAGGTTATGCTTAGGTTGCAGGTATGGTTTACATTAGTTTATTAGTCTGAAACCTATGTAAGTTCTTTAATTACATGGGTTTCTGGTAATCGGAACATCACTGCACCGAGGAAAGAAGTCGTAATGATTGCAATTTTTCAATTAATTTTCAAGAATCAAACAAGAACTTACGTCAACTTATTCAGGAAAAAATTTGAAAGATAAGCTTCTCTGCTGAGATTGTCTTATTTCAGGTATTCAGAGACTGTTTTGGAAAGCAGGTTTTATCCTAAGTTTTTAATTATATATGCCTTATGAAGCCAATGGCCTTAAAAATGACCTGCCAGAGAAAGTCAAAAGCGAACAGGGTGAAAGCCATCAGGAACATCACGGTGATAACAACAATGGCGGCTCGCGTTAATTCCTCTCTCGAAGGCCAGGAAACTTTATCCATTTCGGCCTCAACTGAAATAAGAAAATCTGCAAATTTAGGGAAATTGACTGCTCGGTATGCAATCCACGCACCTATTACAAAAACCAATAAAGGAACACTTGTCCTTACAGCTTTTGGAAATTCTGCTAATGGTCCTTGTGAAAGTGACCACGTTCCGAGAACGATCAAGAGGGCCACAACAACCCACGTAACCTGCCTGACAATTCTTCCCTGATTTTTTTTATACAGTCCAGCACTAAAGAATACACTTATAATGCTCGGTTGATCTTTCGCTTTTGACATTGTTTTCCAATATGACATCAAAGAAAACTGAAGAGCTACACCTTCACAGGAATTGGTCAGGTTTTTAGTTCGTCAAATCAATAATAATGCAGTTAAATAAACACTAGTT
>JAJRVU010000110.1 GCA_024277145.1 Planctomycetota bacterium | reverse complement strand
TGGAACTGGCTTACGAAAATAAGATTGTTCATCGAAATATCACACCCGGAAATATCATGATTCAAAATGAGAATAAACAGGTCAAGCTGGGTGATCTTATTCTTTCTAAAGCTGTGGAAGGAAAACTGAAACAGGACATTACCAAACCGGGAGAACTGGTTGGTGATCTTCCTTATATGTCTCCTGAGCAAACTTTGGGTGGTGATGTCGATTGTCGGTCTGATATTTATAATCTGGGTGCAACAGTTTATCGTTTGATTGCAGGGCATCCTCCTTGTGAAGGAAGCAACCCTGCTGAAACCATACGGAATATTCAAAACGAAGAACCTGAAGCGCCAACGATTAAACAGCTTTCAATCCCCTCTGCATTCGAAGGAGTTATCCTGAAAATGCTTGCCAAAGATGTGGAGAATCGATTCCAGAATCCGACAGCCTTGCTAAGAGATTTAGAACGCGTCGCTACATTTCAGGGAATTGAAGACGTTTAAGTTCTCCTATTCTTCCCAATGTAATGCAACTGTTTAACCGTTTTTGCAAATTGCATGGCGTTTAAAGCTCCTTCTGGTCGATTTATTACGTAAAGAGCTTCTTTATAACTTCACATATTCATCACCGGGATATCCTGATGACTACCTTAAAATTTTGCTCATTACGTATTTCAACAGCATTGTTTATTGCATCTGTTGCCATCTTTATTGGTAGCGATATGTTGTTTGAATCGGTAGCTACTGCTGCACCCATTATTAAGCCGGGCACTGTTCAGCCCAATCAGGGATTACCTGATTTTCAGGAAGTAGAAGAAGTTGTCAAAAAAGCATTGGCAGGAAATAAAAAATATTACGAAAATGATTTAATTACCCAGTCCGATGCAGAGAAAGCCTTTTCTCAAATTAAAAATATTGGTTGGGAAGTTCCCGATTCCCGAAAAATTGTGGGACGTTTTCTATCCCAGGGAGATTTTCTGGTAAAGCAGTTACGTTCCCGAAAGGGCAAGTCGTTTATGAGAAAAATTTCTAAAATGCCCGGCGGGTATGATCGAATTGATCGAATGCGATACATTCCAAAAGGAAAAAAAGCAGTGGTCTCACTGATTAAATCTAAGGGAGGTGAAGAGATGATCAAATACATGACCACCACTCGTCAGGGAAAAAATTTGGGGAGTTTGATTTCAAAATCTCGCAACGGAAGAAACTTCAACAAAATGACCGGAAGAATTTATACCGGCAAACAATTGCTGGAAGAATTGAAGGAACTGCATGAGCAAGCATTAATCGCAGCGAATAAACAATCCTTGCTAGAAAAGCAAAAGAAGAAACCAGCTTCGCCAGAGCCTGCAACATCAAAACCGTTTAAGGAGTCTGCAACCGAATCAGAAGAGGCTGCAGGGTAATCACCACAGGTATTTACTTTTTTGATGCCTGGGACGTTTTGTGATGTGCTCTGTGTATGTTGGAAATACGAGCTAAGGGACATTTATCAGTAGTTGGACTAGTAGGGTCTGTTGTGCAGGCCAATGAAAGTATTATTGCCAGTCTACTTAAAATGGTAATTGAGGAAGTCTTGCTGGCACTTCAGGAATCACTCCTTTTTCAACAAGCTTGACAGCGAGTTTTCGCATGTTGTTTTTCATATAAACAAAGAGAGGTCGTTCAGGATCTTTTTTCATCCCGTAGCGTGTTAGCTCATGAAGGACAAAATCTGGATCCTGTTTAAGAACAAGAAGACGATAAAAAGCAATCACTCCGCCAGTTCTTTTGGTTCCTGCAGAACAATGGACCAGTATCTTTTTGTTTTCCGCCACAGATTTGACTATCAATTCAACTGCATTGGCATAGCGATTCAGATCACCCGTACCGTCACCACATAGTTGGTAATGAAACGCTGGAATTCCCAATCTTTCTGCAGCAACAAGTTCCTCAGATTGTTCAGGGTCATATTTATCTTTGCCATTCAGATCTAATATGACTTGGATATTATGAGCAACGAGAGTTTTTCCTACGATGCTTTCTGATAGCTGGCCGCTTCTGTAAATTTTATTCGGGATGACTGTCCCCCATCGTTTGGGAAACCAGACATAACGTTGACTGTGGGCGTATCTTCCAGCGTAATAAATAGTGCTGGCAATCAAAGCAAACAGTATTACCTTTTGCAGAAAACGTAAATTTGCGGATCCGGATTTTTGATCTACGTAAACAACCGGGTACGGATATCGAAATACCAGTTGCGCGTCAGAAACCGGAGAGAAATTCGGGGACACGGGAAATCTCCTGAATCAATCAGTTCTGTAATTATGCTGCCTCTGGGTGGGGCAGATTTGTCAAAGTTACAGGATTTTAATGAAATATGATTCTGCGCCTAGAGCAGGTTGCACTTACCAATAGCATCATTGGATAGCATGGAAACTTTAGTTTAAAAAACTCTGCCGTAATACCTGAATGGTAGTCGCTCTAAAGAAACTTTAAGGCGAGTAGATTATTGATCCCGTACAAAAGAGATAAGCTTATATGGGGGGCTGGTGAACTGTTTCAAGCTAATTTAGAATACCTGAATGCAGGCTGCTCAATCATTTCCGCTAATTTCAAGCTAATGATTTCAGTGTCGTATTCATTCAGGACAGTCTGATGCCCTTCTCTTCCTGTTTCATTGCAAAGTTTCGAAGAATTTTGCAGGTCCAGCAGGATGGTCTTCCAGTCATCATTTGTTTGTGCCAGGAACCCATTTTTGCCATGCTTGATTAAATCTTCATTCATTCCAACCGGGCTGCAAATTGTTGGAATCCCCATCGCCATATATTGAAGTGCTTTAAAGCTGCATTTTCCACGAGTCCAATTATTGTAAGGAAGAGGCATTAACCCTGCATTCATTGTTGCCAGTTCACGAAATTCATTTTCCGGAGTCCATGATATAAATTCATAAGTGACAGGGGAAAGCTGGTCAAATTGAAAATGTTCTTTGGAGTCGCTGATGATTTTTAAGTGAAACTGATCCCCTAATTCGGAAAGGATTGGAAAGAGTTGATTGAGATGGCTGGCGTTACTTTTGCTCCCTGTCCAACCTATGGTAAATTGATTTTTACTTTGCTCTGCTGGGAGCCCTTCATGTTTTGAGGTTGACGTTTTATTCAGCATCGCAGCTTCATGCATTTTTTTGACATTAACTGCAGTCGGAATGACAGACACAAAACGATTATACAATCGTCCCTGTTCAGCCAGATATTCGTTTCCACAAATGATTTCGTCTGCAATACGAGCTGTGTTTTGAAATCGGTGCTGCCTTCGCCCCTGGGGCTTTCCCTTTGTATTAAACATGACTGCATCGTCAATATCATAAATAAGTTTAGGCGTTTTCTTTCTGAGTATTTTTAATTCTCTTTGTGTTAATAGTTTTTTCTGGAGAATAATCACATCATACTTTTCAAGTTTTTGAAAAGTTTTCATTCGAGACCACAAAGAACCGGTTACGAACAGAGTCTTGCATTCGTGTCCACGCCCCTGAAGATAGGGAGTATGTTGTTCAATACGAAACCGATAACTTGGTTTGGCACTGCGTGTTGAGATAAAAAGAATTTTCATGATTTATAAGACTGTTCAATTTAAGTGATATCGAATAGGTTTTGGGTAATATCTTATCGGGTCTGTTTTAGCGTTTGTTTCCAGCAATGTTTCCAATTTGCATATTCTCCTGATTGAAGTGAAGAATACGCTTTAATAAAACGACAACGGTCAGTCAGGGAGATCGCAGCTTGCTTCATGCTGGTTGTGTTGAGGCGGGCAAGATTTTTAAAACGGGTGTTTTCTTTTAATTTGCCAGTGATCTCTACTCCATCTAAATCAATCAGGAAGCATTCCATTTCCTTTGCAGTTTCCTTGATGAGGATATTGGCTGCTTTCAGATCATGGTGACCGATCTTTTCAATATGCATTTTTCCAATGACAATGCCTAATTGATTAGCGAGCTTCTTTAGTATGATTTTCCTCTCCTGGGGAGGATGGCTTAAAATCTCCTGGCAGAGTTGGTCAAGCTGTTTGGAGTTTTCTACCCATTCAACAGCAAGGTAGCCTTTCTGTTTCCAGGAAAGGCTTGCAGGAATAACAGCTGCAAGAGGTTTTGGGGTTGGAATCCCCTTTTTTAGAAAAAGTTCTCCTGCACGAAATGCGGTGAGTGCCCTGTTTTGCTGGAAGAGCCCTGTGATAGCTTTGAGAATATTTTTCCGACAAATTCGTTTATACGCAGTCTGAAATGTTTGTTTCTCACTTTGAATTCTGCAACAGATGACTTGTGCTGTACGCCCCTGCTTGATGATTTTTGAGTCTTCAGCCTGAAATAAGCTTTCTGGAGATTCAATAAGATTAGCTAAACAGGTATTCGAAATATCATCAGAGCCTATTCCAAATCCGTTCTTGTTTTTGATTTGAAATGAACCTGTCCCGTTTTTAGAAACATTTATTGTATCTGTACAAGCAGAACCATGATGACAATCCTCCGGAATGCCATTGATTGTTTTTGGAATTGATTGCCTGGGCTGCGTACTAGGAGACACTAATCAATAAAACTTTCATTTAATGAATTTGATTGGTTTGATGTTTTTCAGCAATTTTCAAAAGTGTTTCTGCATTGTGGGTCGTTTCAATTTCTTTTGCGATGAGTTGATGCCAATGTGGGATTTCAGTAGGAGAATGAGTCAGTTTAAGCTTGATTCTTCCTTTTTCATT
>JAJRVU010000109.1 GCA_024277145.1 Planctomycetota bacterium | reverse complement strand
ACTCTCTTGTCTGTGCTTTTGTGCCACCCATGTGTGTCGTGAAATAAAACAATATCGCAGATATTACTCCCGCAGCCCCATTAGTTGGCGCGGTAACCACCATGTGTCCATCTGCATTTTCTTCATTAACCGCCATCGCATAGGCGCACAACCAATCGTTAATGTCGGCACAGTCAGCGTTTTTTAGAAGCTTATGGTGAAGTGGTTTTGCGCGTCGGGGAATATCGATACCGCCGGGAAGAATACCTTCTTCAACAGCAGCACGGGTTGCATGCAAAGCATCTTCAATACGTGCTTTGGTCTGTTTCATTTCTGTTTCAGTTGATGCTCCCACAGAAATAATCGCAACTCCACCAGTCAGTTTTGCCAAACGTTCCTGGAATTTTTCACGATCATATTCACTGTCAGTTTTTTCGATATGACTTCGAATCTGTGCGACTCGTTTTTGAAGATCAGCAGTTGATCCTTTTCCATCGATGATAGTACAGGAATCTTTGGTCACTTCAATTTTCTTGGCAGAACCAAGTTGATCTAATTCGATTGCTTCGAGTTTGATGCCTAAATCTTCAGACAACAATGTTCCGCCTGTTAAAATAGCAATATCTTCAAGCATCGCTTTTCTTCGATCACCAAATCCGGGAGCTTTCACACCACAGATATTCAGGACTCCACGAAGTCTGTTGACAACCAAAGCAGTCAAAGGTTCACTTTCAATGTCTTCTGAAATAATCAAAAGAGGTTTTCCAACCTGGGTCACTTTTTCAAGTAATGGAATCAGGTCTCGAAGATTGGAGATTTTCTTTTCGTGGATCAGGATCAGGCAGTCTTCATATTCTGCTGTCATGTTATCTGGGTTGGTCACGAAGTAAGGAGAGAGGTAGCCTTTATCAAACTGCATTCCGTCGGAAAGTTCGAGTGTTGTCTCGTTGCTTTTTCCTTCTTCAACAGTAATGACACCGTCACGACCAACTTTTTCCATTGCTTCAGCAATTAACTCACCCACGCTGGTATCATTATTGGCAGATATGGCACCGACCTGAGCAATCTCTTTTTTGTTTCCGACAGGTTTGGCAAGACTTTCCAGATGTTCAATTGCAGCGTCAACTGCTTTTTCAATTCCCCGGCGGACAACCATTGGATTGGCTCCAAGAGTAATGCCACGAAGACCTTCTTCATAAATGGACCGGGCAAGAACTGTTGCAGTGGTAGTTCCATCACCAGCGATGTCACTGGTTTTGCTGGCCACTTCATTCAGGAGTTTGGCTCCCATGTTTTCAAATGGGTCATCCAGTTCCACTTCTTTGGAAACGGTCACGCCATCTTTTGTAACAACAGGATTACCAAAACTTTTATCGATAATCACATTTCGACCGGTTGGGCCCATCGTTACAGAGACCGCGTTGGCCAAAGTCTGAACGCCTTTTTGTAATTTAATTCGTGCACGGTCGTCAAATAGTAATTGTTTTGCCACGTCTGAGAACTCCTCAATTTACGTGTGCCATTAATTTAAAAGTACAATGGCTATGAATTTTATTTAAGACCTGAATTTTCAAACAATCAAGTTTGATTCATCAGGAACAGTTATCTGAATTTCCTGGAGGTTTGTTAGAAACCAACAGGAGAAATTATATTATTCAATTTTTGCAAGGATGTCAGATTCACGGAGAATTTTGTAATCTTCCCCATCGACTTCAACATCAGTTCCGCCATATTTGCCGAACAGGATTTCATCGCCAACAGTGACAGAGACTTCACATCTTTCGCCACTTTCCAGTAATCTTCCTGGTCCGACAGCAATGATTTTTCCGCGTTGTGGTTTTTCCTGTGCTGAATCAGGGAGGACGATACCTCCGGCAGTTGTTTCTTCCGCTTCGAGTACTTGAACAACAACTCGATCATCAAGTGGTCTAATTGACATCTTCAGGGCTCCATTAATCTTTTCATATTTCAGAACTGTTATTTCAAAATAACAGGATTGGTTACAAACTAATTTTCAAATAAAAACTAACAGGAATTAACGAGTAGAAACAGGAAGACTTACATCATTCCTGGCATGCCACCCATTCCTCCCATGCCGGGCATTCCGCCCATACCTGGCATTCCCATGCCTCCCATTCCGCCCATGTCGTGGTGGTCATCATGATGATGATCATCTTCAGGCTCGGCTGGTTCTTCAACAATCAGGGAATCGGTTGTCATCAGCAAAGATGCAACAGAGACTGCATTCTGCAAGGCAGTCCGAACAACTTTGGCCGGGTCAATGACACCAAACTCAAGCATGTCGCCATACTTATTATTTAATGCATCATAACCATAGTTCTTTTCTTTGGATTTTTTAACACGATTGGCAACAACAGCACCATCAAGGCCAGCATTTTCAGCAATGGTCCTCAAAGGCATTTCAACTGCTTTAGCAACAAGGTCAACTCCAAGAGCTTCATCACCTGAGAGTTTCAGATTTTTCAAGGAAGCAACACTTCTTAATAAAGCAACTCCACCACCAGGAACAATTCCTTCTTCAATAGCAGCCCGGGTTGCTGAAAGAGCATCATCAAGAAGATCTTTTTTCTCTTTCATTTCCGTTTCTGTTGCAGCACCGACATTAATCTGGGCAACTCCACCAGCAATTTTAGCAAGTCTTTCCTGCAGTTTTTCACGATCATATTCGCTGTCGGTCACGTCAATTTCACGTCGAATTTGTTCTGCTCGGCCGTCAATTGCACCCTTTTTGCCACCACCCTGGATAATAATGGTGTGGTCAGCAGTGATATGAACTTTCTTGGCAGTTCCCAAATCACTGATCTGAATATTTTCGAGTGTGACACCCAAATCTTTAAAGATCGCTTTTCCACCGGTCAGGATAGCAAGGTCTTCAAGCATTGCTTTTCGACGATCACCATAGCCGGGAGCTTTCACTGCAACAGCATTCACAATACCGCGAAGTTTGTTCACAACCAGAGTAGCAAGTGCTTCCCCTTCGATGTCTTCAGCGATAATAAGGACAGGAACGCCTGCTTTGGAAACGGCTTCAAGTAATGGAACCAGATCTTTTGCGTTGCTGATTTTTTCTTCGTAGATCAGGATCTTGCAGTTTTCAAAAGAGCATTCCTGAGAATCTTCATCAGTAATGAAGTGAGGAGAAAGGAACCCGCGATCAAACTGCATTCCTTCAACCAGTTCAACTTCGGTTTCAACTTGTCGTCCTTCTTCAACGGTGATCACACCATCTTTGCCGACGGTTGTCAGAGCATTCGCCAGAATTTTTCCGATCTCACGATCATTGTTTCCAGCAATTGCTGCGACGGTTTCAATTGCCTTTTTGTCGTTCGCCTTGACAGGCTTGGACATTTTTTTCAACGATTCGGTGATTGCATCAACAGCTTTCTGGGCACCCCGGCTTAATTGCATGGGATCAGCACCAGCTGCGATGAATCGCAATCCTTCTTTAAATAATGCTTGAGCAAGAACGGTTGCTGTTGTCGTTCCATCGCCTGCAACATCATTTGTTTTAGAAGCAGCTTCCTTAACAAGCTGGACACCCATATTTTCAAACGGGTCTTCGAGTTCAATATCTTCCGCTACAGTAACACCATCTTTGGTGACTTTGGGAGCTCCCCAACCTTTATCCAGAACCGCGTTTCTACCTCTTGGTCCAAGTGTGCTACTTACAGCACGAACCAGTTTAGAAACCCCGTCCAGTAAAGACTTCCGGGCATCTTCATCAAAGCTTAACAGTTTTGCCACAACTTCTCCTCAACAACTTGTCTGTTCACAAGGGATATAAAATTGATTTAACTTCGTTTAAATTAGTCTCATTATTTTACCTGACCCTACTGACAAATCTGTTTTTGAAAACGCATTTGTACAGGCAAAGTTATCTGCCGAAAACGATGCAAAATCAGGTGGTTCACAACTATGCAATCATTGTGCCAATAGGGTTGCCAGCCAGTTTCTCACTTGCAACCTCTGTTTCTGAAGCATGTTACTTAAAAATAGAGAGAGAAGACCTCTAGCCAGACTGTCAAGTTGGCAGTCGATGCGCCTCTTCCCTGCAAACCAAACGGCAAAAGGAATTAAATGAGTTCTTCGAATCAAAATCTGGCAGTGTGGCCGAAAACATGAACTGGAATGTCAGACATTTTTGGGAATGGCCCAATGCCCTTCACGATATTTCCGCGTGATCAACTGGTCTGCTTCCTTATTGTTCACGAATTTTTCGGTTTCAGGTTGGAATTCCATTGCCTGTCCACCAAGTTTGATAGCAATATTGCCAAGATGTGCCAATGAAGTAGAAAGATGGCCTTCCCAGATATCTGCATGAGGTGTTCCTCCTTCACGAATACATTCCAGGAAATTCTGGCAGTGAGGTGTCCCATCCATCGCGGAACCTTTGCTTGATTTAATGAGCTGGTTCCGACGTCCGAATAGCTGCCAACCTTTGGATTTTCCAAGAATTAACATTCCCTTTGTCCCGTAGAAAGCGTTTCCATTTTCATGGCCTTCCTGGACATAAGGTGACCAGTCCCGCTGTTCAAAGATTAGTTGACGATCTCGGCCACCCCCTTTACCGGGATAGACAAAAGT
The DNA here is from genome assembly GCA_024277145.1 of Planctomycetota bacterium. Lineage (GTDB taxonomy): Bacteria > Planctomycetota > Planctomycetia > Planctomycetales > Planctomycetaceae > JAJRVU01. The sequence continues at coordinate 3,533 of JAJRVU010000109.1, read as the reverse complement.
GCAATAGGCGGTGTCAGGAAACTCTTGGTCATCATCATGGAAATATTTTCCACCAAACCCGGAAACAAAAGTGGGATGCTCATCAACACCCAGTCCCCAACGGGCAATATCGAATTCATGAACACCATCATTTCCGAGATCACCTGTTCCAAAATTATGGAACCATCTCCAGTGAGCTGGATGGTAGCTCGTTTTGAATGGTATTTTTTCTGCAGGGCCAGTCCAGAGATCGTAATCAAATCCTTCAGGAGGATCGGTCGGTGATTTATGGCCCATGCTTCCTCTTAATTGGCTGTTCCAGGCTTTGGATACAAGAATATCCCCGATTGCCCCATCTTTTATAAGCTGAATTGCTTCCCGAACTGCACCGGAACTTCTTGCTTGTGTACCGACCTGAACAACTCGCTTATATTTGCGAGCAGCATCAACCATCAGTCGACCTTCCCTGAGGTTGTGCGAAGCAGGTTTTTCAACGTAGACATGTTTTCCTGCTTCAAGAGCAAGCAAAGTTGCAGGGCCATGCCAATGGTCAGGCATTCCAATCAAGACTGCATCAACAGATTTATCTTCCAGGATTTTTCGAAAGTCAGTGACCATCGCTGGCAGTTTGCCTGTGATTTTTTCGATCTCTTTTGCAGACTGTTCCATTTTTTTGATATCAACATCACAAGCATAAGCAATTTCTACGTTCGGTAGTTTTGCAAAAAGCCGGGCGACGGAACCACCTCTTCCTCCCACGCCGATTGCTCCAATAACTATTTTCTGATCAGGCTTTGAAGCTGTTGCTGATTTTGAAACGGATAGTAAAGCTCCTGTAGCAACAGTTGCGGTTGTTTTTTTCAAAAAGGATCGACGTTCATTGACAGACATGGAAACTCCTTTGAATCATTGTGACCTGTTATTGAGTTTTATTTTGGCGGTAGGGTTTTAGTGGATCTTGCGATAATCTATCTGGAATATTTAAGAATCGGTATGTTTTCGTGGGTTCCAGCGTATCGGTTCGGTAGCCTGATGAACAGGCTTAATTACAGGTGGGGCTGTTTGAAATCAGAAAATGGACAAGAGAATCCAGCAAGCAGAATTGCGTAGGATTAAGCGGTAGCGTTAGATTAATTGTAGGGAAAAGGTAAAATACAGGGGAGATGATTAATTACAGGGAGAGACCAAAACAGATGTCGTTTCATCTGTGCGGAAGGCATATTCTTTTTCGCCGACTCTGATAATACAGGGAGATCCGGAGCGAACCATCGTCACGCTCAGTCCGATATCAATTCCCATTTCTCGTAATCTGTGGGTATGGCCAGCAGGAGCAGAGACATCCTCGATGACTCCTGCAGTTCCGTCAGATAATAGATGAAGAGGTAACATTTAAATGATCCCGTTCTGAAACTTCTTTATAATCAGAGATTTACGTTTTACTAAACTGTCCAGAACCGCTACGTCAATTGATTCTTGTTAGCTTGTTCTGATTAAAGTGTTAGTTGAAACTGAGTCTCAATATCACTACTCTATATAGAGAGGATGCTTTTTGCAAGTTGTAAATGGCCAAAAAATCCTCTATATACTTGGTATAACTAAGTCGTAAGTACACCCAATGCCTGCCAATTATTGATGAGTAAAATTTGTAAATGACAACTCTCAAAGAACTTAAGCCAAATCAGCAGGCCAGAATCGTCCAAATTTCAGGTGATGATGCTATTTCCATGAGGCTTATGGAGATGGGGCTGATTGAAGGAGAACTCATTGAATTTATCGGTGCGGCTCCATTAGGTGACCCTCTTGAATTTTCCATCCGGGGATACCGGCTTTCGCTTCGGCAAAAAGAGGCCGATAAGGTGGAAGTGGAAATCATTCCGTGATAATCGAGAATGGATGGCTGTCATCCATTTTATATGAGAAAATTCTTATCAACTTGAAATAAGCAATCCATTTTTGGAACCGATTTAATGAATGAGTCTGCATCTGAAAATCAGACAATCACAGTTGCAATCATTGGCAATCCCAATACAGGAAAAAGCACCCTGTTCAATTCTCTTGCAGGGGTTCATTCTCGAATTGGAAACTATCCCGGTGTTACTGTCGAAAAAAAAAGTGCGAATGTTAATTGGGATGGTCAGTCCGTTGAACTCATCGATTTACCTGGAACTTACAGCCTTGCTCCGAGATCAATTGATGAAATGGTTTCGGTTGATGTTCTTCTGGGAAGGCAGAAAGGGCTTCCTGAACCAGATGTAATTGTCTGTATTGCGGATGCTTCCAATCTGGAAAGAAACCTTTATCTGTTTAGTCAGGTTATGGATCTTTCCATTCCAACAATTCTTGTGCTGAATATGATTGATGTTGCAGAAAGCCGTGGGACCACAATTGATGTTAAGAAGCTTTCTGAAAGTTTGAAATTACCAGTTGTTACAACCGAGGCACATCGCAAGCGAGGATTGGAAGATGTTCAGAAATCAGTTCTTGAACTGACCACTGGCTCATCGAGAGGAAAATTGAATCTGTTTCCCAAAGAGTTTTATCAGGAGCAACAAAAACTGCTGGAGCATTTGAATTCCTCTTCCAATTCAAGTCAAACGGATGCAAAAACTCCGGAATATTTGGCAGATCGCCTGCTTTTGGATGTTGGTGGATATGTTGAATCACTTTTTGAAAGTCATTCATCCAATGGGTTAGGTGAATATTTAACAGTTGCGAGAAAAAGGCTTTCTGAAGCAGGTTTTCCAGTTCCTGTCAGTGAAGCAAGGGTTCGTTATGCCTGGGCTCGTGAGGTTTTAACTGATTCTGTTTCTCAGCCGGTAAAAAGGCTTGTTACAAAATCTGATAAAATTGACCGTTGGCTGACTCATCGTTTTTTCGGGCTTTTCTTTTTTGTCTTCCTGATGTTTATCGTGTTTCAAGCAGTCTATACATGGGCTGGACCTTTCATGGGCATCATTGAACAAGGACAGGAATTCGTTTCAGGAATTGTTTCGGGTGTTGTTCCACCGGGTCCTTTTCGGTCTTTAATAGTCGATGGCGTGATAGCCGGAGTCGGAGGAGTGATTATTTTTCTTCCGCAGATTATCTTCCTGTTTTTGTTTATCGCTCTGATGGAAGATTGTGGTTACATGGCTCGGGCTGCTTTCCTGATGGATAAGCTGATGACAAAACTGGGGCTTAGTGGGAAATCGTTTGTTCCTTTGATGTCTTCTTTTGCTTGTGCTATTCCGGGAGTGATGGCGACCAGGACAATTGAAAATCGACGGGATCGTTTCACGACAATCCTGGTTGCTCCCTTGATGAGTTGCTCTGCCCGTTTGCCTGTATATATTTTGTTGATTGGTGCATTCATTCCACAGACAAGTTACTTCAAAGGATTGGTGACACTCCCCGGGATTACCCTGTTTATTATGTCGTCCATTGGTGCATTGATTGCAATTCCGACGGCATGGTTCTTGAAAAAAGTCTTCTTTAAAGGAGAAACGCCTCCCTTTGTTATGGAGCTTCCCGGGTATAAATGGCCTTCGCTCAGGATTGTATTCAGTCGTGTCTTT
>JAJRVU010000108.1 GCA_024277145.1 Planctomycetota bacterium | reverse complement strand
TTCTTGAAATCCCATTGGTCTTTAAAAAAGACATATCAGCAGACCTGAATTCTGAGCGAAAAATAGTCAATTTTCGATGTTTCAGGCAAGATCAACTGAGGAATCCCGGTCTCAATCTTCAGAATATCCTTATAAAAACAGACTCTTTCATGCCTGATTCGCCAATTCCACCATCGGGCATGTGGGATCCTATACTATTTCGATCTAGTTGCGTTTCCTTCTAAGAATAGACATACTCGAAGTTTCCGGGATACCCTGAAATCCATACATGTTTTTCTGTTTATTTTGCGTTCTTCATTGGAGATAACTACGTGACCCCTCCGCCAATTGGTAGCTGTAAATTTGACCTCGACACACCAACACTTTGTATTGACCTGGATATTCTGGAAGCAAATATTCAGAAGATGCACAGCTTCATGAATGAGCGAGGAAAACTCTGGCGCCCCCATCAAAAATGTCACAAAACACCTATTATTGCCCACAAGCAAATCAAAGAGGGGGCAATCGGCGTCACCTGCGCAAAAGTTTCTGAAGCAGAAGTGATGGCAGATGCTGGCATTAAAGATATCCTGATTGCCAATATGATTGTCGGAAAACCCAAATGGGAAAGATTAGCTGACCTCTGCAATATCGCTGATCCCATCGTTGCTTGTGATCATTACGCTCAAGTGGCACCGTTATCTGAAATCTGCAAAAGCAAAAATGTTCAATGCAGGGTCATTATTGAATTAAATATCGGAATGGATCGTGTTGGAATTCGCCCCGGGCGAGACACTCTTGATCTGGCGAAAGCCATTTCAAAACTGGAAGGTTTAAAACTCTCAGGCATTATGGGTTATGAAGGACACCTGCTTGCAATTGAAGATCAGGATGAAAAACGATCAAAAATCAATGATGCCATGTCTGTTCTGGTTCAAAACCGGGATATGATTCTGAATGAAAATCTGAATTGTGACATCGTCAGTGCAGGAGGAACGGGCTCTTACCAGATGACCTCGGATTGCCCCGGAATTACAGAGTTGCAGGCGGGCGGAGGAATTTTTGCTGACCCTCTCTATCAGGAACAATGTCATTTGCGAGGCCTTGATTATTCTCTTTCACTTTTGGCAACAGTGGTTAGTAGACCAACAAGAACAAGAGCCATCATTGATTGTGGAAGAAAAACCCACCATCCTGACTTTCAAGCTCCACTCGTTAAAAACATTCCTGGCGCAACTGTGGTTCAAACCAGCGCAGAACATTGTGAACTTTCCCTTGAAGAGAAAGCCCAGGATTTAAAAATTGGAGATAAGATTGAAATCATTCCGGGATACGCAGACTTCTCAACTGTGCTTCACAACGAATTTCATGCATTCCGAAACGATCAACTTGAAGCAATCTGGCCAATTCTCGGACGGGGAAAGCTTCAGTAATACAAAAAGCCCCTGAAGTTAAATGAGAACTATTTTTCATTCTTCAGAAATTGAAATAATCAGCCAGGTAGATCACAAGAAAGAGACAAAGCGTCACAACACAAACAAGAATCAGGATAACTGTAGAACAGCCCATTTTTGTTTGTTTATGAATTCTCAAACCATGTTTGCCTGCAATTTCCTCGACCCCATCCTGAGCTTCTCCAATCCCACAATCCCTTTTGATGCAATATAACTCAATAGCTTCCGTAATTTTCTCAGCCCGTACCAGTTCACAGATTTTCTGTTCAATCTCAGGAGTAATCTGCAGGTAATCTTCCGGATTGATTCGTTCGCCCGAGGGATTTGAATCGTTCATAATTTCGACTCCTGTCACACTCTTTAAAGCCCAGTTGTGTCTTCTATATTTTACACAAATTATAAATTTTTGATATGACTTAAAGAGTTTTAAAGCAGAGATTTTCGCTTAGAGCAGCTTACTTTTAATATAATCGTTATGGCTCGTGGTACCACGGTTATTATAATTATAACGCATCCTTCACGGCCACAGAAAAGCGACGCTTTAGAATGGCCAGACCATCGGCGTGATAATCACCGTGATTATCCAGACGATAATACTAAGGGGACCGCCGACCCTTAAAAAGTCAGAATATCGATAACCACCCGGACCAAAAACCATCAGGTTTGTTTGATAACCGATTGGCGTTGCAAAACTGGAGGCAGCTGCAATCATCACGCCAATCACAAAAGGCATTAAATCAACATCCAAAGCAACTGAAGCAGCCACTGCAATAGGGAAAAATAATCCTGCAGCTGCTTTTGCAGTGATGAGGTTCGTAAAGATCATGGTGATTCCACAAATCAACGCGAGCATTAATGTCGGATTCTGCCCAGTAATTTGAATGAGATTATTAACAATAAAATCATCTGCACCACTCTGTTCGATTGCTTTGCCGATTCCCAGCCCAGCTCCAATCGTTACCAGGATACTCCAATCGACTGACCTTCTTGCTTCTGCTCCACGCAAACAACGTGTCACTATCATCAAGCCTGCAGCAAGGAGAGAAGCTTCCAGCATTTCCCAATGGAATCCTACGACTAATACAACCATCAGGGCAAAAATAGCACGAGCAATCCAGGCAAGCTCATATCGTAAAGGTGAGGAATCTTCCACCTGACTGACCAAAAAGAAATCTCGTGAATTTCTCTGCCTCTCGATAAAAGCGGGATGTGCTTCCACTAATAAAGTATCACCGGAGATCAGTTTAATATCACCAATTTTCTTGCGAATTCGCTGACCATTCCGGCTTACAGCAATAACTGCAGCATTATATTGAGAACGGAACCGCGATTCTCGAATGGTCATATTCACAAATGGATAACGATTGGAAACAACCGCTTCAATCAAAACCCTTTCAGATCGAGGGCTATCCACTTTAAAAACCTGATCCGTTGCAGGGGTGAGTCCATTCATTTTTTGCAGGTCAACAATCGATTCCACAATGCCGACAAAAACTAATCGATCATTTTCTTTGATACGGGTATCGGAAGCCACCGCTGCCAGAATCTGATCATCCCGATCAATTTCCATCAAATACATGCCGGGCAAATGCCTTAACCCTGCTTGTTCAATTGTCTTCCCGATCAATTGAGACCCCGGATTCACAAGCATTTCTACAGAATACTCTCGTGGATCATCAAACTGAGTCATTGCAGATATTCGTTCTGGAATAAGAACATGAGCAAAGAAAAGAAGAAACAGTAAACCTGCGACTGATGCTGGTAGTCCTACCCAGGCTAATTCGAACAGCGAAATACCGTAAGAACTTTTTTTACCACTGGCAACTTCAGCCGAGTTATTTTTTTCAACATCTTCAACATCTTCTGCAGCACTCTCTTCAATAACCTTGGCTGCTCTTTCTTCCTGAACATTCTTGAGCAAGCCATTCACAACCAATGTTGTACTGGTGCCGTAGAGAGTACACATCCCGCCGAGAATGGCAGCGTAACTTAAAGGCATGAGCAAATGAGAAATGGAAAAGCGATTCTTTTTGGCCCAGTCGGAAATCATGGGCATCATCATCGCAACAACAGGAGTGTTATTCATAAACGCACTCATGATTGCAACTGGAAACATGATACGCGATTGAGCAGATTTAAGAGTTGCTGGCTGGCCTAGTAAATCCTGGCCAATAAATGTGATTGCTCCTGTCTGCCGGAGTCCTTCTGCAACTACAAATAAAACTGCAACGGTGATTAGCCCCTCATTGGCAAATCCCATCATCGCATTTTCAAGATCAACAACGCCGGCAATCAATAGCAGTGTCAAACCACCCATTAAAGCCATATCTGCAGCAGCTCTCATGCGTAAAAGCGCATAAAGGACAGCAAGAAGGACGCCGAAAGTGATTATAATTTCAATATTCATACGATTACTGGCATGGAAGCATTAAAAAAAGTCATTCTGAACTTATTGTTTTTTCCTCGGGTCATGCTCCTTCAGTGCCTGTAAGACACCGGGGTAGAATTTCGGGTTCGCAGCAAGAATTCCTGCATTATTAACCAATTCAAAACCATGATTAAACTCAAGAGGTTTTCCCTCAATGTCGCTGACAATTCCTCCAGCTTCCTGAACAATTAAAACCCCTCCTGCATGATCCCATATTTTTTCCCGATAACCGGGACGAGTTGGCAAACGCATATAAATGTCAGCATCGCCTCTTCCTACAACTGCATATTTTGCCTGGCTATCAAGGCGAATCGGTTCCTTCGTGATTCCAAGAGTCTCTGCAACTTTTGCAGAAAGGCTATGAGAGCTATGACCCGATTCCACGGATTCACAAAATCTCGCTTCAGAAGCATTCTCAACAGAACTGATTTTTAACTGCTGGGGTGGTTCATCAGAATCAAGTGGAATTTGAAAACTCCCTTCCCCTTTAATCGCATATTGAATCACGCCTGTTGTCTCTTCATCAAGTTTTAAATTAGGACAGCCCAAGAGTGCAAGCTCAACCTCTCCATCAATAATTAATGCAAGAGCAACTGCGTACTGTTCACCTCTTAAAAAACCTTTTGTTCCATCAATGGGATCAAGCGTCCAGAATCGCTCGGAATGATCTTTTGCATTCCCACGGTCAATCCATTCAAAAAGATCCCCTGCTGATCCTTCAATTCCAATCTGGGAAATTTCACGAAGGATACGTTCTACAAACGGTTTGGAATCTTCTGTTTGTAATTCTTTTGAATCTTCTTCACCGATGACAGGATCAGACGGAAACTGTTCCATCAAAGCTTTACAGATAACAGCCTGGCTCGCAAAATCAGCGACTGTGACCGGGCTCTTATCTTTTTTTTCCATTACATCATCAGAAATGGATGACTGAATTGATCGGCAGACTACTGCTGCCCGCTTCACCGCCTGAATGGCTACTTCAAGCTCTTTAGCTAATTTGGATGACATTCCCGTTGTTTACCTCTAAGTTGCAAATAAGTGTAGGTTGTTAATAAGTGTAAATCGATTTAATTGTTAAGTCGCTATTATTGCAAAACTCGATTCCAACGAAATTACCTGAACCGGATTTACCTGAACACTTTCAATGAATCTGCTCATTTTATAAATATCGCGGCGCAATCGCTATCAAGAACGATATGTTAGTATTGAAATTGAGAGGTTTTAAAGCGTATTTCGCTTTTCTGTGGCCGTGAAGGACGCGTATAAGCTATAAAAACTGTACTCCCACGAGCCAGTCGGTATCCACCGATGGGACAATCCCGCAGTGCGGGACGATTACATTAATAATGTAAACTGCTTCAGGGAAAGTTATGCTGCTTTCGAAAGAGGGGAACCGGGTTCCAGGCGGGAAAGAATCGCCTCTGCGGTCCGCTCAGATGCCCCTTGAATCACAACCTCATCATAAACTGAATCAAGCTCTTTGATCGTTTCTTCCCGTTTTGAAGGATGAGAAATCCATTCATCAAGAGTTTTAATCACTTCAGGAATCTGCTTATCCGGGTTCCCGGTGAGCACCCAGTCAGGATAAAGTCGTTTTCCTGCAATCAGGTTCGGCAATGTAATTGTATCAAGGGAAACTAGCATTCGCATGAATGGATAGACATATTTCCCAACCGAGTAGATCACCGTTGCCGGCTTTCGTCGAGCAAGCATTTCCAGACTGACAGACCCGGAAACCATCAAACAGCAATCGGAAGATTCAATAATTTCTGACGTTTTTCCCACAGACCAATCGATATTCAAATCCAGATTTTCTTCTTTGGTTAATTCAATGCACCTCTCCAGTTGAGGCTTCTTATATCCAGCAACCAGAAATTGGATCTTCTGATGCTTTGCAGAGAGTTCTTTCATAATAATTAACATCGTCTTCCAGTTTTTCTCAATCTCGCTATTTCGAGAACCGGGAAGAACACCAACAACAGGAACTGAAGAATTTTTCCACCGATCACAAAAACCGGTATCCAGTTGATAGTCTGCAACTTCATCAAAGAACGGGTGCCCTACATACTCTGCAGCTAATCCTCTTTCTTCATACCATTTTTTTTCAAAGGAAAGCCCTGTCAGGATATGGTCAACATATTTTCTCATCCGTTTAATGCGCCACGATCCCCAAGCCCATAATTGAGGTGGAAGATAATAATAAACAGGAATCCCTGCAGCTTTCGCTTTTCTTGCAATCCACCAATTGAATCCGGGAAAATCAATGAGAATCACTGCGTCCGGTTTATGTTCTTTCAGGTAACGATTCGCCTGCCCCACCAGTTTGATGAATGTCCAGAGAAGCGGAAGAACTTTCCAAATTCCCATTACTGCAAGGTTGGTCAGTGGATAAATCACGTCCACCCCTTCCTCTTTCATAAGAGGTCCACCAAAGCCGGAACATTTGATGTTGGGATTCTTTTTCTTCAATGATTGAATGAGATGAGCTGCATGCTGATCGCCACTTGGTTCTCCAACGGAAAAAAATAGATGCATACTCATGCCTTGATAATAAATGAACAGTAAATTTCAACAGGGAAAATAAGGAGAAGGCCTCATTCCGTCAAGAGAAGTTTGTACACTACAGCATAAATAGAGTTTCAACGTAGAAATTCGCTCACTGCGTCTTCCAGAAATCGGGGATAAACAGGACCAGAATCGCAAATAATTCCAGTCTCCCGAGCAGCATCAATACCGTGAGCAGGATTTTCCCCTGGGTGGAAAAGAAGGAATAATTATCGTGTGGTCCTAAAACGCCTAAGCCAGGGCCAATATTATTCAGGGTGGATGCAACTGCACTGGCGCAATCAAGCAGTTTTTCTGCTTCCGTATGTTGCTCATGTTGCTGCCAGTATGTGGATGGTTCAATGGTCGCGAGGATCATCCAACTGGAAATAAATATTAATAAAATCAAACTGAAATAAACAACCACTTCATGCCTTAATGATTTATCAACTGCTACTCCAAATACTTTAAGGGGTCTGACGACATTCGGGCGGAATGCCTGTTCAATTTCCAAGCGAATGATCTTTACAAAAAGAATGAACCGAATCACTTTCATTCCACCACCTGTCGAACCAGCACAACCGCCGATGAACATCATCATAAGCAATAAGCCTTTTGCAAATTCTCCCCAATTGGTAAAATCCTCCGTCCCAAACCCAGTTGTTGTCATAATAGTAACGGAGATGAATGCAGAATGACGGACAGATTCATAAAACGTGGAATAGATTTCATTTCGAAATAAATTCACGGAAAGAACAATTGTTGCAGTCAATAGAATCATTAAATAAACACGGTATTCCGGATCCATATAAAGGGGAGCAAATCGTTTCAACCCTTTCCGTTTTACCAAATGATTGGCTTGTGGTTTTAAAACCAGAAAGTAAAGTGAAAAGTTTGTCCCGGCGATCAACATGAACAGGATGATTGTTCCTTCAATCAGCGGACTGTTGAAATGACCGACACTTGCGTTATACGTACTGAATCCGCCGGTTGCCATCGTTCCAAATGTATGGCAGAGGGAATCATAAACAGACATTCCTTCCACAAGAAAAATCGCAGCCAATACTGCGCTGATTCCCACATAAATTATCCACATGGCAATGGCAGCTTCGCGAATTCTGGGACGGACATTTTCATTGATTGGTCCGGGAACTTCCCGCTTCATCATGGCTTTTCCCCCTGCTCCCAGTTGTCCGAGAATCGCAACAAAAAGGACAATAATTCCCATTCCCCCCAGCCAATGTGTAAAACATCGCCAGAACAGAATGGATCGAGGTAGCAAGACAGGATCTTCCAGATTGGTGATGACAGATGCCCCGGTTGTGGTGAACCCGGAAATGGATTCAAAGCAGGCATCAACAAAATTCATG
>JAJRVU010000107.1 GCA_024277145.1 Planctomycetota bacterium | reverse complement strand
AGAAGTCCGCCCGGATTAAATCGGAGGTCCAGAATTAACCCTTTCAGGCCGTTCTTTTTCAGGTTGTCCATCGCTTTTCTAAGTTCAGTTGCACTTCGTCTGCTGAAGTGTGTCAGCCGGATGTAGCCAATCTGTTTTTCTGGATCAAGATAGTAATTCCACGTGCTGTCTTTATTGTACTTGTCCCCCAAAACTGTAGAAACATGAATGATCGCACGGACAATATTTACTTGCTCTATTTTGTCAGAATCCAGATGTTTCACTCCAATAGTGACTGCCTCACCCGGTTTTCCTTTTAAATGTTTAATTGCTTCTTCAATGGAGTAACCTTCAGTCGATTTATTATTAATTTCCATAATGATATCACCTGCACGAATACCAGCTTTGTAAGCAGGTGTTCCGGGAAGAGGGGTGATCACTGTGAGTCGGCTTATTTTTTCATTGGGGGCAACCTTAGGAGCGATTTGAATTCCGATCCCTCCAAATTCCTGATCAACAACTTCATTAAAATGGTTGAGATCTTTTGAACTGATGAAAGAAGAATACTGATCAAGAGTTTTCATCATCCCTTCAATGGCAGCGTCAATTAAGTCTTCTCGATTAACTTCTTTCACATAATGCCTGTCAATCCGTTCAAAAGAATCAGCAAATAACTGCATGAGACGATAATACTCATCATCATTTTTGTTATCTTTATCATCTGTTGAAGCACGACCTGCAAACAAAAGTAGGCCGACTGTAATTGCAATTAACCATGATAGTTGGGATATTTTATTTCTCATTCTCGTTTCCTGTTTGAGAACTTAGTGGAAGAAGTTTTAAAACTCTGAAGAAGATCATCCTGATTTATGAGATTTCTAAAATGGAAGCAGCCTTTAATTAAATCAGGCTTTAATTTAATAAAAAACAATTCATTAAAAAAAACTGATCAGGCAGGCTCATCCAGTGACTTCAGAATACTTCAAAACTAACGTACAGAATAACAGATTCCATCCTTTTAATATTATACAGGTTTGAACATGTACTATCCATATGATATGTTGGACCGGTGATACAATCAATAATAATCTGAAAATCCTGCGGAATTGATTCCCTTAAATATATAATGGAGTGAGATGTCTTTAACCAGCCGGATTCTTTATTTTTCCCCGGAAGACAGGGTCACTGACTATCTTCTCGACCAATATCGGCAAAAAATCGTCGAATTATCCCAGCAGGGAATTCTCGGAAAAACCCTCTGGCTGGCTCCAACTCAAAGAATTGCGAACCAAAACCGCCTGTCTCTGTTTGATCAAGATTTACAGGTCTGTTTTTCTGCACAGATATTTACCTTCGCCGGCTTTGCAGAAACAGTCCTCCAACAGTCTGCACAAAAATCTCAGCCTCTTTCAGATGTCAACAGGCGTGCGCTACTGAAATTAATTATTCAGGATCTGACAAAATCTGGAAAGTTAAAATATTTTTATCCTATTGCGCACACAACAGGATTCCTGGATATTGTTGGGAATTTTATTTCAGAACTCAAAAGGAATGAAACCTGGCCCGAAGATTTTCTCAAAGCGTGTAAGGAAAAAGGAGCTTCTGACAAAGACCGTGAACTTTCATTAATCTATTCAGAATATCAAATCCATCTTAACGATCTGAAACTTTATGATGCGGAAGGTCGATTCTGGCTCGCCAGGGAAATCCTGAAACAGGGTGAAAATAAACACTTTCAAGACCTGGAACTTGTCATTGTTAACGGGTTTACTGACTTCACTTTCACTCAGCTTGAGATTCTGGAATATCTGGGCAATAATTCCAAGCAAGTTGAATTCACTCTTCCAAGAGAACCGGAATTAAAACGTGATGATTTGTTTAATACTGTAGTTGAAACAGAACAGCAATTAATAAAAATTCCCAGTTTCAAAAATCTGGTAAGTGTTCATTTTAAGCATGATTCTGATACAGAAAAATTCAGGGATCACAGTGAAAGACCAGCAGGTATTCAGGCTGTTTCTGATTGTTTATTTATCAACCCTGTTAATGTGAAAAAGAAAACGAATGCTGATGGAGTCTGCATCTACCACACTACAGGCCAGACAGGAGAGGTTGAACTGCTCGCTTCCGAAGTCAAGCAACTTCTCATTAATGGCGTTTCTCCTGATGATATCATTCTTTCTTACCGAAATGTTGCGCAATATTCTGATTTGATTCAAAACGTTTTTCAAGCTGCTGGAATTCCTGTTTGGGTTGAAGCGGGAAAACCTCTGACGCAATCACCCATAATACGGGCGTTGTTACAATTGCTTCAGTTGGAATTGGAGGATTGGGATTTTGATTTGTTAATGTCGGTGATACGTTCCAATTATTTCAGTCCGAATTGGCAGGAATGGAATCAAGCCGTTCCCAGTGCTCTTTCAGAAATATTGAGAAAGCGAAAACTGAGCGATCATCGATTGACGATCATGAAGTCTTTAGAACGATCTGTCAAATATTATTCTGAGAACGATAACAGGGAAAGGGCACCGGGAAATCTCTTCGACTCTTATCAATTCCTGAAAAAAATGGATCAGGAACTGAAGCCTCTACGCAGAAAAATGGGGTTTCAAAAATGGATACAAACTTTGTTTTCCCTGGCTGAATCATTTGGTCTGGAAGAAAGATTGTCGACTGAAACAGAGAATGAATTCATTCGCAATCTGGATCAATCAGATATCAAGAATTGGGAATTGTTTAAAAGAGTCTTTTCCGATATTGGCATATTTCAGGAATCGGTTCTTCCAAAAGATGATTCGCTTGACCTTCACGAGTTTTATGATGAACTGACAGACCTGCTGAATTCACACATGATTCCCCCCGATACGAGCGAGCAGGGGAAAATTCGTGTTCTGGATGCTGTCCAGGTGAGAAGTTTTGAAGTTCCTTACCTGTTCATGGCTGGGTTGGATGAAAAATCGTTCCCGAATCATCGCCGGGATGACTGTCTTTATAACGATCATGAACGAAGTGAATTCACAGAACAGGGAGTCACCTTAGGGCATCGCGAAAGTCGTTCCCATGAAGAAATGATACTCTTTTATAATGCAGTCACCTCTGCAACGAAAAGGCTGTCGTTAAGTTTTCCTGCAATTGGAAATTCCGGTCAACCTTTATATCCGAGTTCTTATCTGACTGCGATTAAAGACATTTTTCGATCAGAGTCTTTAAAAACTGTCGTTGATGGTCATCTGGATCCGATTGAGAACAGCAAACGGTTATTAAATTTGTCTGATTTTCGATTGCAGGCATCTTCACAGCTTTTGAAAACCAGGAATGGATCACTTTTTAAAACGTTTGTCTCTGAAAAAGAGAATCTGGATGTCGCGATTAATTTAAGAGCAGCGGTGATCATGGCTGCTCATCGGTATCAACTAACAGGACTGACTCAATATGAAGGTGTCATCGAACAGGCTTCATTAAAAAATATTATCCAGCAGAAATATAATAACGAGTACCAGTTCAGCATTACGCAGTTGGAAAAATATGGCTTCTGTCCCTATCAGTTTTTTATGGAATCAGTTCTGAAAATTGGTGATCAAGCATCGCCGGTGTCAGAAACGGATCATCTTTCAAGAGGAAACCTGCTTCATGAAGTCCTGGCGAAATTGCACGATTTGCTTCCTCATCTGGGGAAAGAATTTCTGGTTTCAGATGAAAAAGATCAATCCCTCCTTGAAGAAGTATCAGCACAATTTTTGGAACTTTCAGGAAATCTACTTAGTCAGTTAAGAGCAGAAACAAAACTGCACCAGGCATTTATCCATCTTGAAAAACAGGTAATTCAGGACTGGGCAACAGAATATGCCCAGCAGTTAAACGAATATTATTTATTAGTTCGTGAAATTAGTAGCCAACATTTTGAAACAAAATATCGAGAAGTTCCATTTGGGGAAATTCGAGGCGATAATTCAGAGGATGCAGAAGTTAATTCCTGCCTTGTATTGGGGGAAGGGGAAACATTAACAAATATCCGTGGTAAAATTGACCGGATTGATGTTTCAAAAGTTGATGAAAAGGTTGTGTTTAATGTCGTCGATTACAAATCAGGTCCAGCCCCCGATACAACAGAAAAAGATTTTCAATCGGGTCGTGCTCTTCAGCTTCCTCTTTATGCACTTGCTGCCCAGAGAATTCTGTTTCAGGATGAAAATGCTGTCCCGGGACAGCTTGGTTTCTGGAGTTTGAAAAACGACGGTTATCGAAAAAAATACATCAAAAAAAGAGGTGCAAAAGTCATCAGCCCGGAAGAATGGAAAGACAGGATCACGGAACTTGAAGAAATTATTATCAGGCTGACAACCGGAATCAGGAATGGGCGATTTGATGTTGCGGGTTCCAAGCCGGATTGCAGTCGGTATTGTAATTATCGTCGAATTTGCAGAATTCATGAAGTGAGAAGCCAACCGGATTCCTTGAAAAAAACTATTACAGAAGGTGATTGAAAAATTTATGTCTGATTCCAATTCTCCTGAATATACTCCTCAACAACGGATGGCTTTGGAAACACGTGATGTTTCTATTGGTCTTTCTGCAGGGGCAGGGTGTGGAAAAACTTTTGTTTTAACCCGTCGTTATATTTCCATGTTAGAACCGGAAGAAAATACAACACCTTTAAGCAGGATTGTTGCAATTACATTTACGGATCGTGCAGCCAGGGAAATGCGGGATCGTGTACGAAAAGAGTGTCACCAGAAATTAATTTCCGCATCCGAAAAAGATGTAAAACATTGGCTCTCAATTCTACGTGGTTTGGATTCTGCAAGAATTAGTACGATTCATTCCTTTTGTTCTTCTATTTTGAGATCCCACGCAGTTGATGCAGGGTTGGATCCTGCATTTGGATTGATGGATGAAACTGTGGGGGGTGCCATCCTCAGTGATGCCATTAAGGGAACTATTCATGCAATAATGATGAACCATGACAGTGATTGCATGGAACTGATTCTTAAACTCGGTTTTTCCCAGGCTGTTTCTCTCATGGGGGATTTAATTCAATCTCGGTTCCAGATTTCCTGGGCCAAATTTGAAGAGATGACGGCAGAAAAACTTTCAGGTTGCTGGTTGGATAACTGGAATAATAATGTTGTTCCTTTGTTGAAGGATCGATTCCTCAATGCCTACCAGACGACTCAGCTTCTGGAATTATTCAAAAATCATGAACCGTCTCACGAAAAATTAAAGGAGAATTCACATATTATTCAAACTCTTCTGTCCGGGCTTGATGAATCGGAAGACCTGCTTGGTGATTTGCAACAACTTCGCGCTGCTTCGATGCTTCCCCGCGGAAAAAAACCTTGCTGGGATGATGAAGAGGTTAATGATCTGGGGAAAAAATGTCTGGCTGATTGGCGAAAACAAACGATTGATAAATTGATCCCGAAACTGGAAGCTTTCCAAAATGAGACTGATCATGACAAGGCTTCTCGTTTAACGATTTGTGCTTTACATGTCCTGAAAAAAGTTCTTGAGGGATATGAAGACGAAAAAAAAGATCACGCTGTTCTGGATTATGATGATCTGTTGATAAAAACTCGTGATCTTCTCAAAAATTCAGAAAGTGTTCGGAAGCAGGTCGCTTCTGGAATCAGTTATTTAATGGTAGATGAATTTCAGGACACCGATCCGATTCAGGCTGATCTGGTGGAACTTCTTTGTGGCGAGGAAATTTATACGGGAAAACTCTTTTTTGTGGGTGATGTGAAACAGTCGATTTATCGATTTCGTCGGGCTGACCCTGCGGTCTTTTTGAATTTACGAGAGAGGATTCCTCCGGAAGGAAAACTTCCTCTGAATCAGAATTTTCGATCACAGCCGGGAATCCTTAATTTTGTCAACTCGATTTTCATTGAGGAAATGGGGGAAGAATACGAACCTCTTGTTCCTTTTGCAAAGCCTGCGTCCGATGATCCCATTGTGGAATTTCTGTTTGCTTGTGATGAAGAAATCCAGAAAAAAGAATCTGCATTCCAGAAAAGGCAACGGGAAGCTGACTGGATTGCCCGAAGGATTTCTCAATTATTAACAGATGGAGTACCTCGCGTCCGGGATTCTCACCCGGAAACAGGTGTCCCGCTACTGCGACCGCTAGAATCTGGCGATATCTGTATTCTATTCCGGGCATTAACGAATATTGCAATTTATGAAGAGGCGCTCAGCAGGTATGGTCTCGATTATTATCTGGTGGGTGGCAAAGCATTTTTTGCTCAACAGGAAATATTTGATGTTATTAGTTTGTGCCAGTACCTTGATGATCAGGAAAATCAGATCAGTTTGTGTGGTTTGTTGCGATCCCCGTTTTTCAGCGTGACAGATGAATCACTATTTGCATTAACAACATTTTCAGGTTCAGTCACCCAGGGGTTAGTGAATCCCCCAAAAGAACATCTCCAGCCTGATCAATACAGGCAAATCTGTTATGCCTCAAAGGTTTTGTCTGAATTACACTCCGTAAAAGATCGGATACCCATTTCACAGTTGCTTAATCTTGCAGTAGAAAAAACGGGATATGATGCAGCTTTGCTTTGTGAATTTCTGGGTGAACGAAAAATTGCAAACCTTGAGAAGCTGATCGGTATAGCAAGGCAGTTCGACGATTCCGGAATTACTTCTTTAAAAGATTTTGTATTAAAATTGGGAAATGCAGTTCAGGAAGAGGCAAATGAGGAACTGGCAGCAACTCATCCTGAATCGAGCCAGGTGATTCGAATGATGACAATTCATCAGTCAAAAGGTCTGGAATTTCCTTGTGTTGTTGTTGCTGATATGGACTGGAGTGAAAAATCGGGGGGGGGCAATTCTACCTTTCATCCGGAAATGGGACCTTTGTTTAAGATTCCAGATGAACATGGAAAGAAAATTAGAAACCTCGGCTTGGAAGGACATCAGTATCAGGAAGAACCCAAGAACGAAGCGGAATCCATTCGGCTGCTATATGTCGCGCTCACCCGACCAGCTGATTACCTCATTCTTTCTGCAGGATTAGGGGCAGATCGAAAAGTTCAATCTCGCTGGTTAAAACTGATTTCAAAATATTACGATTTGAATACCGGTTTACCTAAGGTGGATCCCTATCTCGGAAAAATCACGCTTTCGCATGTTAGCTCAGATCTCATTCCTGCTATTCGTGTCATTCAGAAAAAACCGGGTGGGGAAAAAGTTTCTCAATCCAAACGCAAATTACCTTTGCAGAAGTTTGACGATATTCTGGATTCTTCTGAACCTGCAATAAAGCCGATATCTCTTGTTCAATTTGAGCAAGCAGATTCTTCCCGATCTGAATTCAGTGCAGAATCAGACTTTTTAGGGGTTAATAGTTTGAGCAAGGGTTGAATGTTCAATAGCCTGAACAGCAGGGGTAGTTGGCAGATGAGAGTAAATATCCGACCCCATAAAACGAGATCCTCAATT
>JAJRVU010000007.1 GCA_024277145.1 Planctomycetota bacterium | reverse complement strand
GACTGGTAGCAATTATGTCCGTGCACGTGTTTATCAACCGACGATTGCAAGATGGTGGAGTGCAGATCCGTTGGGCTTTGTGGATGGACTGAACCTGTTTGAGTACGTGGGGAACGCTCCGGTATATTCCATTGATCCGAGCGGGTTGAAGAAGAAGAAGTTCATTGACGATTATGTAGTAAGCAGAATTCCATGCGGTGATGGTTCATACCCATGTGGTTGTAAAAGACAGCCTTGCTCCTTTGAAATTTCAATTCTATTTTCTCCGGGGAAGGGACCTACCGGTAACAAACTCTGTCTAAGGCAAAGTCCAGGGGAATACGTACCCCAAAAAAGAGATAATCGCGGGGAATTGATACCGGCAACTCCTGGTAACGTTTGGGAATGCCATTCTGAAATAGATCGTGCTACAAAAGATGACTTCGTAAAAATAACCTTAAAGGATGGTCTTGTTTGCGAATTTACAGATAAGGAATTTCCACCAAATAGCCCATTTCCTAAACATACCAACAAAAAATGCAATGACGCATTCAGGCTCTATCCATTTCCTCTAGTTAATAATAATAAACAACATCAAGGTGGCTGCTATCATATAGGTATTGAAAGTAATCCTGCCGTTAAGATAGAACTGAAATTTTCAATGCAAATAAGTTGCGGCTGTGAGATTGATGGGAGAACAAAAGAACTTCTCAAGCTTGAAGCCAAATTTCCTTAATTTCAATTAGTTACTGAAGGTTAAGAATATGTACATCTCAAACTTACGTCTAGCATCTATTTTAGGAATAGCAGTTATCTTTGGAATAGCTTACAGTTTTACAAGCATTATCGCGGATTCTAATTCTACTAAAACTGATAAGATGAAGGAAGTTGTTGAAAAGAAATTCCATGTGCCTTCAAATACAGAAATTGATTGGGAAGTGGATCATATGCGAAGAGTTCGAGTTTTTATTCCTGACTATGCTCAGAAGGATGATTATTCAGAAGGTCAAATTAATACCCTCGTCGAGAGCCTCAAAGATCCCAAGAAATATGTTGCTGCGCATGTGATTCTAACGAACTTGTACGGTGGAACTGGCTTGAATTATGCAGAGGCTGTTCGTGAAGGATATGACATATCATACTTCATTTTGAAGGTTCAGTTGCGGTACTCTGCAGATGGTAGGAACGACAAAAAAGTGGTTTTCTACCCAGTGAGAGATCCTAGTTTAGGTTCACATCAAGAATTTTTAGCTCAAAAATGGAGAGGTTATATCAAATGGCTTCAAAGGACAAACACTTTGCGTAAGTCTCTTGTAAGCAAGAAAGACCCATCTCCTATCAAGTTATGGTGTGGAAAGCAATTATTTGACCTAAAAAAAATAGATAACAAACATGTTAAATGGACAAAAAGAGGTTTTGGTGATATGTCACCATTTTTACAAGGCGTTGATCCATTAGTGACTGCTTCTGGCAACACAAAACATGTTGAGCATTTAAAGTTACTATTAGACGATGAATCGCGATTCGTAGCTGCCCACATTGCATTATGTTTTATTTTTGGGTTGGAAGATAACTACAGTGCTCAACATTTTGGTAGCTATTACAAGCTTCATTTGAATGGCTTACATGTCGTTATAAAAAATAGCAAGAAATATAAAGTTGAGTATATCTTCCCTAATATTGCAAGTCAGCAAGCATGGCTGAAATATCAATGGCATACATCTCTTCCTGAGCTTATGAAAAGCTTAAAGAAGAAAACAGTTGATTCTAAAAAAAAACAATGAGAAGAAATTTCAACTCAGTATTATCCATAGATAGAGATTGAAGAAAGCGGGACTTTAAGAATTCCTTGAAACCCATGCGATGAAAGCGGATTCTCTGTGTTGCGATTGAACGATTTTGGACATCAACGAGTCTAAATTTTAGAAGTAGTCTCAAAACCTTTTTAATATTAATGGCATAGGTATAAATGCAAGGTTATAAAAAGATTGAAAATAGATGAGCATGCTATTCCCATCGCGTTAATATTCGACGGTGGTTATGCAGGCAGGAATCACTGCGTTCAGTTTTCCAGCGACTTTTGTAACGTCTCAACTTTAGCTCATAAAAACATGTTGACAATGAAGTAATCATCAGAAAAAATATCCATATCGTTCCATCGCCCGCTGTTCGAACTGAATCACTTCTCTCAATAATTCATATGAGTATCCAGGAAAGGAAGCACCTGTTTTAACACCACCTACATTCAGAGGCTTCACTGCTCTGAGTTTTGCTGCATCAAATGTTTCCCCTGCCAGTTTTAACAGTCGAATAAGATCATTCACAAGATTTTCTTGCTTGCCAATCACTGATATCTCTCCCGGATTAAATCCTGTAAACCGCTCATAGAGTGTCGAAACATACCCCTTCGGCTCAACAGCCATGCAGTTACGTACAAAACGTTCAAAGTCATCTGTTTCTACTTTAGGGTCATCATCTCGACGAGGAAACCTCCCTGTCTCTTTCCAATACAACCAGGCAGACCGATACCAATCAAGTGGATTCCGCACAAAAGTACCAATCACTGGGATTTCCAAACCCTTTTCCAAAAGTATCTTTTTAGCAGTCTGCAAATCACAATGCCATTCCCCAATCTCAGTAATCGAACCTTCCACAGCTTCCTGACACGCAGCACGCACCCAATCAGACCCCGTTTTAGGAATATGCAAAATCAAACAATTCGGAAGGAGGTAAGCCATGAAAGTTGAATTCCTTCATTAAAAAATGTCAAACAGGATCTCTTCACGATTAGTGAACGCTCTGTGAATAGTGTAAACTATTCTTGAAGAAAATGGCAATGACTAAAGAAGCAAACAAATCGATTCCTGCTAAACGAAAACAAGGAGGATGCTGTGCCGATAGATCGTGATCAACTGAAGTTACTTTATGAAGAACGTAATATTTCCCAAAAGTTGTGGACAACTGAATGGGCTCTTGATTTGTGGAACAAATATGATGCCTTAAAGTCGGGTGATACAATCGTTGATCTGGGATGCGGAGAACGATTCGCTCTGGCAATGTCTCTCGAACCAACCATCAATTACATTGGATTAGACGTGAACAGTGATTCTGTTGAGGAGAGTTCAAAACGGTATCCTCAACATCGTTGGATACACGCAGATGTTAGAAACGAAATGTATAACCCCACAGGTTTACTCGACCCAGAAACATTCAATTTTCCTATCGAAGATAAAGTGGCTGACCTTGTGATCTGTGCGTCTTTATTTACACATTTAGAAACACTTGAAGTCGCAAAAAACTATCTCCAAGAAATACAACGAATTATCAAACCTGGTGGTCATTTATGGATTAGCTGGTTCCGTTCTCCACCCAACGAAGTCTGTTCAGATGCCAAACGGACTGTTTATACGGAAGCAGAAATCATCAATATGATCAGTGGCTGGTTGAATCTCAAATTCACAACGGCTGGCATGAATGAGAATTATCATAACCAATGGGTGATGCTGGGGCAGGTTCAATGACCTTGTTGTTTTTTTACTTCGCTAATTATTAATGTAAAAATGTTTTATAGACATTATCTGGCTGTTGTTTACACAGCCCATAAATGTTCTTTTCTGTCAACTTGTCTCCACAAGGGATTCCCAGACAATGAGTTGTTGAATCAAATGGAACATGAACCGGTATGATAAAAACTGGTTGAAAACTTCTTTCAGCAGACACTCCTTTGGACACCTGATAACATTTCCGCTAAGATGCTTTAGACAACATGAAAGCACGCAAGTTTTATTCATCGGCTCGACATCGTAAAACAGGATCAACAAGAGACGAAAAGGGGTTTTCTTTCAAGTCCCAGACACTCTCAAAAGCATCAAACAACAATTCACGTCAACTTGTCAAGCAACAGAGATCACAACACGCATCTCTGCAACCAAGTGATCTTTCAACAGACAAAAATATTTCTGTTGTTCTCAATAAATTACTTCAGCAATGCGAAGCAAATGAAGCG
>JAJRVU010000106.1 GCA_024277145.1 Planctomycetota bacterium | reverse complement strand
TTTTTGACCAATTCCAGAAATTTGGCAATATCGACCGGTTTGACCATATAGCCTTCGACTTGAAGTTTTTCACTTTGAGTCTTATCCGTTTCCTTTGTTGAAGAGGTCAGAACGACGATTGGAATTTGTAAAAGTGAATCATCGGATTTAATTTCTTGGAGGACTTCCCTGCCATCTTTAATGGGTAACCCCAAATCAAGTAAAATTAAATCTGGTCGTGGAGCATGAGAATAGATGCCATCTTGAAAAAGAAAGTCCAGGCATTCCTGACCATCATTCAGCCAGGTAAGACGATGTTGGACCTGCCCATTTTTTAGTGCGCCTATTGTCAGCCGGGCAGAAGTCAGGCTATCCTCAACAAGAAGAATTTCCATAGGTCGGCCGATTGTATTATGAGTCATCATGTATCTCCTGACCGCGAATAATCAGATCTGTCTTTTTTAACTTTAACAGGTTCAAATTGAGAGTTTCATCACGAAGCGCACTCATTACACCCTGATGATAACCTATTGTGTCAGGCTATGTCATCGTCAATTTTATCGAAAATTCAGAGAGCCGTAAATTTATTTGATACTGTAAATTTATTTGATACTGTAAATTTATTTGATACTGTAAAAAATTCCACTAAAAAAAGACCTGTGCTGAAATAGAACAGATCTTCGTCTAAAAATAATGAATTGGACTCGAAAGGAATCGCTCAATTGAATAAATACATTCTGTCAAGATTTTAAAGACCAATGAGCCTGCCTGAGAATTGCTTTAGGAGCCTCTTTTGTCAATTCATACCAGACTGAGATCAGGGAACCATCGTCTAATTGCACTGTCGATGGGTACCCCAGATCGCCAGATATTGCGTCTCCTTGAATGATGAGTTCTCTGGACCATGTTTTGCCGTTGTCATCACTAATTCTGGCCTGATTTCCCAGAGGCTTTCGGCGGTGACCATATGTCATCAAAAGCCTGTTATCATTAAGGCGAACAAGATGCGAAGGCAATCCCCAAACATCAATTGAATGAGGTTCTGACCACGTTTTCCCACCGTCAGAGGACTCACACTGTAGTGTTTCTCGATTGTTTTTTTTGTTATGGTTTCGAATTTGAACTACAATCGTCCCATCTGCAGCCTCAACGCCATGCAATTCATGGTACTTGGCCGGGTCATCTCCTTTGCGAACTGGAATTGCGGAAAGCCAGTTCCAGGTTTGGCCATCATCTGTTGATTCACAAACGCCAACCCTTCTATTTTCTTCCCAGAGACCAACTCCAGGGTAAAGCAATCGTCCATCGGAAAGTTGAACCGGTCCATGAGGGCTATTGAGGATTGAGCTATATCTTTGAGACCATGTGATTCCACCATCGGTTGATCGAATCATCCAGCAGCCGAGCTCTTTTTTCCGTTCTTCTGCTGTAATTCGATTATGGGCAGCAAACCACATTTTCTGTCTCTTTTCAGAAAATTCTCTTATTTTTCCATGTTCGCTTCTGTTCTTCTTGGACGTTTTGTTAATTCTCCCCGTTTTAATGTAGATGTCATCATACGCAAGCGAAGTGAATGTAGTGACAAGGATTGTTCCTTTTGAAGTGACCAGAATCCCTGCATCCCTGTCATCAATAGGCCCATCCAGAATAACGCGCGGATGAGACCAGTTCTTCCCGTTATCAGATGACCTGATCAGTTCCACTCGACCAAACGGGCAGACATGGGCTTCGCGGCCGCCGGAGCAGACAACGAGAAGTTCTCCATTAGCCCTTCGTGCTAAAGTTGGCCAACCAAAATAATACTGAGGCTGATTGGAAATCGTTTTAATGGAGTGGACATCAATGTCTGTACTGTCAGCCGAAGCAAGTAAAATATTTGATACCCCTGTTCCACTTGCCAGGATTACCCCTGCAACGGCTCCGGTTCTTGTAAGCATCGTTCTTCTTGAAATATTCATGAATTGAGATTTCCTTAATTGTCAGAATTCTGGCTACCAGTTCGCTTTGCCAGAGAATGGGTTACAGTTTGGTTAATCCGCATGAAAATTAAATATTCGTAAGTCATCTATAGAAAAAATTGATATTTTTTTTCAAATGGAGATATCAATATATCATGATGTGTGACAGAATCATAATAATTCATTTCAAGTAATGAACTGTTGTGAATGACTATGGGATCCCAACAATTTTATTGGGTCATGATAAAAAACACGGAATTTAAAGGAGATTGAGACTTGTTAAATCAATATGTGCCCGCAAAAAAGATTCAACAATATTCTCTGAAATGCCTCTGCCTGCTCCTGATACTTCTTTTTCCCACAACTGAAGTTGATGCAGGGTTATTTGGAGGAACGGTCAAATCGGTCAATCCAAAAACAAAAACCATTGTGGTGAAATCACGTTCCAAATCAAAAGCGTTCAAATTAACTCCAACAACCAAAATATACATTGATGGCAAAACAGCAGATTTATCTGCGATAGACCCCGGTTTGCGAATTTCAGTTTCCACCAAAAGGAATGGAACCGTTGTTAAAATTTCTGTCAAAGGTGGAGTAAATTCAGATAAGCTAATCATTATAAAAGCACAAAAAAAGAAGACTGCCCGTTCTAAAAAATCTCCTGTCAGAAAGAAAACAAAAAAGCTCACGACCAATCAGAAAAAGAAAATTCGCAAACTAATGGTGAATGGATGGACCGGCTTTCGGGGTGCATCAAGAGATAATATTTCAACCGAAACCGGGCTACTGAAAGAATGGCCCGAAGAAGGTCCGGAACTTCTCTGGAAAGCAACAGGACTAGGTGAAGGATATTCAAGTGTCTCCATTGCTGAGGGAACACTTTACACAATGGGAAACCTGGACGGTAAGGAATTGGTCTTTGCTTTGAATCTGAAAGATGGAAATGAAATATGGACAATCCCGACAGGTGGGAAAGTTTTTGAGGAATCTCGAGGAAATGGACCGAGATGTACGCCAACCATTGATGATTATCGTGTGTATGGTTTGGGGGGAAATGGAGACCTGATCTGCATTGATTCCATCTCCGGAAATTCTCTCTGGTCCAAAAATATTATCGATGATTTTTCTGCTAAAAATATCAAATGGGGAATTTCTGAATCTGTTTTGATTGATGGTGAAAAATTGATATGCACTCCGGGTGGAAAAAAAGGAACAATCGTTGCGCTGAATAAAATAACCGGCGAAGTTACCTGGACCGGTAAAATCCCGGGAAACCCTGCAGCCGGTTATGCCTCTCCCATCCGAATTGAAGTTGGTGGAGTTGCCCAATATGTTTCCTTTACCAGTAAAGGTGTTGTGAGCGTCTCTGCAGAAGATGGAACATTCCTCTGGAAGGATGATTCTTCTGCAAATAAAGTTGCCAACTGTTCTACTCCTTTGTATGAAAAAGGCAAGTTGTTCTATGCTTCTGGTTATGGAACAGGGGCTACTTTGCTCGACTTGAATTCTTCAGGAAATAAAGTGAATTCCAAAGTTCGTTATCAAACGAAAGAGATGAAAAACCACCACGGAGGAATGATTCTTCTTGATGGATATGTTTACGGGTCAAACGATCCCGGAATCCTGACCTGCATGGATTTTAAAACGGGCGATGTCGTCTGGAAAAACCGATCCGTCGGAAAAGGCTCTCTTGCATATGCAGATGGAATGCTTTACCTGAGAAGTGAAAAAGGACCCATTGCATTGATTGAAGCAACCTCAGAAGGCTATCAAGAAAAAGGGAAATTTGACCAGCCATTCCGAAGTGAATTTTCAAGCTGGCCACATCCTGTTGTATTTGATGGGAAACTCTTTATTCGGGATATGGACACCCTGCTCTGTTATCAAATCAAAGCAAATTAAGATTTGAGTCACTGTAAAGTGGACAGCCTAGTCTTGTATAAACTTTTGAACTTCAATTCTTTACAAATGTGTCGGTTTGTTCATTTAATGAATCAAGTTTCCAGTCCGTTTGGAAAAAACAGGGCCACATTAAAGAATTCCCTAAGTTCTTATTCTATTTCGCTTGTGAATAGATCCGAAATTCACTAAAAATCTAGCACGGTTATAGTTAAATAAAATTTTGAGAATTATCACACCCCCCTCAAGTAGATCAGTTGATCCTATCAACTTGCCCCACCTGATACTTCTGACATTCCCATTCAAGACGGTCTTGGTATTGAATTATCTGGCATTGTCTAAAAGGTTCTGTTCATTCCAAATGCTTAATTAATGTCTTGTTTGACATTTTAATCATATTTGACGTTGTGATACGGAATGGCTTTATTACGAACCTGCTTTTGCACTTGAACAATACGTTCAAATTGCACCCATTTCCTGCTTCGGTAGGGAAAGCCTGAAGATGAGTACGCTCGTCCTGCAGGCATATTTAGAGAAAATTTTATTGGAGTTTTGATGTTACAGTATTTTGCGAAGCATACCGCTTCGGTCAAAGATGATGTTTTGTCAGGTTTGACGGTTGCCCTGGCTTTAGTGCCGGAGGCTGTTGCGTTTGCTTTTGTTGCAGGTATCCCTCCCACAGTCGGCTTGTATTCTGCATTTTTTATTGGATTGATTAGCTCAATCACAGGCGGTCGTCCCGGAATGATTTCCGGTGCTACTGGTGCAATGGCCGTTGTCATTGTGTCACTCGTTGCGATTCATGGAATCCAATATCTCTTCCCCGCCGTCATTTTATGTGGCCTGCTTCAAGTGACAGTTGGAGTTCTTCGATTAGGAAAACTGATACGTCTGGTCCCTCATTCAGTCATGCTTGGCTTTGTCAACGGTCTTGCAATTGTTATTGGACTGGCACAAATCGGTAGTTTTAAAACTTTGGGCACTAACGGAACAATGACTTTTTTACAGAATGCTCCCATGCTGATCATGGTCATTCTTGTTGCATTAACGATGTCAATCATCGTTCTACTTCCCAAACTGACAAAGGCTGTTCCAAGTTCTCTGGCAGCGATAATAATCGTCTCCTTGATCGCATTGGGTCTCAATAAATACGCTCCCTCAAATTGGATTCCAGCCGGACAGGCAAACGTCGTTCAAACTGTCGATGATCTTGTGGTCAACAACCTGAAAGCAAAAGCAGTTCATAATGCAGCATTAGAAGTTCAGGACTTATCAGTAGTCACTCCTCAAAACAAGAACCAGAAACCAGTTGAAATTTCAGCTTTGAGCCCGGAACAAATTAATAATGCTGTTGCTTCGGTGAAAGCCACGGACGAACCATTACCAATGTTGTTTTTTCTCGATTCTCGCTATGTTCTTGCACCACTGACATGGGGAACTCTTGTGATCATCCTTCCCTTCTCACTCATTCTTGCAGGTGTTGGACTGATTGAATCCTTGATGACACTCACCTTGATTGACGAAATTACCGAAACGCGAGGAAATGGTAACCGGGAATGTATTGGACAGGGGTTTGCAAACATTGTCTGTGGTTTTTTTGGAGGCATGGGAGGCTGTGCGATGATTGGGCAATCTTTGATTAACGTCAATTCCGGTGGTCGAGGACGACTCTCTGGAGCAATTGCTGCAATTGGTTTGCTGGTTCTCGTTGTCCTTTTAAAACCTGTTATTTCCATTGTTCCGATGGCTGCATTGGTAGGCGTGATGTTCATGGTTGTCATTGGTACTTTTGAATGGAGCACTTTGCATACCTGGAATAAGATCCCCCGAAGTGATGTGTTGGTTATGGTATTGGTCGCAGGTTATACGGTCCTGTTCCATAATCTTGCAATCGCAGTGCTTTTAGGAATCGTTGTTCAAGCTTTGATTTTTGCCTGGCATCATGCAACTCATATGATGGCCGACATTCATTTTGAAGATGACAAAAAAGTTTATCAGCTTCATGGTCCTCTCTTCTTTGCCTCTGTCAGTAGTTTTAGAGAATTAGTTGATCCTGTTAATGACCCGCCAATTGTTGCAATCGATTTCTATTTTTCGCGAGTCTACGATCAATCTGCAATCGAAGCCATTAACAAAATGGCAGATCGGTTTCGCCAGGAAGGAAAATGCCTTCAATTGAGAAATTTAAATGCTGATTGCAAAAGAATGCTTGAAAGAGCAGGAGATATTGCAGAAGTCGAAATTTCAGAAGAACGACATTATCACATTACAAAAATGATTTGAAAATTCTATTCCAATGAGAATAATTCACTCTGGAACGTGTCAAATGGTTACTTCTTTGTCCCCATTACGTTGACACCACTTCCGATGAGCAAGTTCTGGTTGTACGTCCAGGAATAGAATGCCCCC
>JAJRVU010000105.1 GCA_024277145.1 Planctomycetota bacterium | reverse complement strand
TTCCTCTTTTGAAATTCCCATTAACTCTTCAACGTATTCAGGATATTGTTCCACCCTCTGAATCAAATCTGTTTTTTGCAATTCAGGATGAAACTGCGTGCAGTAAATCGGGCGATCATTAAAACAATAAGCCTGTACTTCAACAAGATTTGAAGAAGCTAACAAAGTTGCCCCGGAAGGTAATTTGGAAACGCGATCTTCATGCCCCACTTGCGCGATTAAATTTTTTCCCAATGGTGCAAATACTTTATTTTCCATTCCTTCATCTGTCAGAAAAAGGTCATAAGTTCCAACCTCTGCATTTTCAGGATCATTAATGACTTCACCACCCATCGCGCGAGCAAGCGCCTGGCAACCCCAGCAGGAAGCAAATGTTGGTAAGCCGCTTTCATAAACCATGCGAAGTGATTCTAAAGCAGACTCCAACCATATTCCCTCACCGGCAGCAGAATATTTTCCACTTCCTCCTAAAAGAATCATATCTACAGAGGTTAAATCATCTGTTTTTATTAATCCATCCAGAAGACTGATTGTATTAATTTGTGACTGAGAGATATTAAGGACTCTTGCGAAACTTTCAATTTCGTGAACCTGCATCGGGTCATCAGGGTCCCTTATCTGTAAAAGAAGAAAATTCATATTGAGATATAATCTAATTCCAATTAATGAGAACCCAAGATTTAATAACCATATTCTTTTTATTTGTCTCAATGTCCATTTTACAATGAGTCTGCTATAATTACATGACAGATAGACTTAAAAATAGGCCTTTCGTCTGTTTTTCGTCTACAGGAATCATATTTACCCTATTGGACTTATTTTTTCATGTCCCTTCCGAATTTCAGTGTTAAAAATCACGTTCTGGTCAACATGATGATGATTGTCATGTTGGTTGCAGGAACGGCTTTTGCATTCACTTTAATTCGAGAATTCTTCCCCGAATCTCGCCCAAGTAAAATTCTGATTTCTGCAATTTATCCGGGGGTTCAGCCACAGGAAATCGAAAAAGCGGTCACCATTAAAATTGAAGAGGCCGTCAGGGATATTGAAGGAATTGAAAAAGTTAATTCCACTGTATCTGAAAGCGTCTCCACAACGATTGTTTCTCTTCTGAATGAAGTGAAAGATCCTGAAATTGTTCTCCAGAAAATCAAGAATGAAATTGATGCCATCCAGGATATCCCTGAAGAAGTTGAACAAATATCAACCTACAGTCTGGTTCCCAAACTTCCTGTCATCAGCGTTGCAGTCTTTGGTGATGGAAGTGAATCAGATCTGAAAAAAGCTACCCGCGATCTCAAAGATGAACTACTGACATTACCCGGAGTAAGCGATGTTGTGATTTCGGGAATTCGGGACGATGAAATCAGCCTGGAAGTCAAACCTGACAAGCTCCTTGAATACAATATTTCGTTTGACGAAATTGCAGAGGTTGTTGCTCAATCAAATCTTGATATATCAGGCGGAAACTTGAAAGGAAACAGGTCGAACACTTCAATCCGTACTCTCGGAGAAGAAACCCGAGGACGAGATTTAGAAAATATTATTATCAGGAGTCTTCCTGATGGTAGAAAAATTCATCTCAAAGACCTTGCAGTTATCAAGGATGAATTTGTCGAAACAGATCTGGAATCCTATTACAACGGCAAGCCTGCTACGAGTTGTATTATCTATAAAACTGCTTCCCAGGATGCGATCCAGATTTCCCAGTTGGTCAAAGCGTTTATTGCTGGGAAGAAGAACCAGACTTTTGATCCACATGGCTTTAACACTGCCTATGAAAAGCCGTGGTACTGGAAACCCTTTTCGCTAACTGGCTGCTATATTTCTTATGCGATCAATAAATTTTCAGGCCGACCTGATCCGCAAAAAATCTATGACGAAAGCCTTGTAAATCCTTTTGATCATAACTTTGAGGTCGAATTGCATACCGACCTGGCAAGATTTATCGAGGGAAGGCTTGACCTTTTATTACGAAATGGAAAAGTTGGATTAATTCTTGTTGTCATCTCACTCAATCTCTTTTTGAACTGGCGAGTGGCATTCTGGGCAGCAATTGGTTTGCCAGTTTCTTTTCTCTGAACGTTCATTGTCATGTGGCTTCTGGGGGCAACAATCAATCTCCTCACCATGTTCGGCTTGATTATTGTTTTAGTAATTATTGTTGATGATGCCATTGTTATTGGTGAGAATATTTTTCGTCACGTCGAAGAAGGTATGCATCCTGTAAAAGCTGCTGTGATTGGTGCGGAAGAAGTGATGTGGCCAGTCACTGTTGCAATAGCAACAACGATTGCAGCATTTGCCCCTTTATTCTTTATCAAAGGACAAATTGGTGATTTCACACGTCAATTACCGTTAGTTGTTATTGCTGCGCTGACTGTTTCACTGATTGAAGCATTAGTCATCCTTCCAGCGCACCTTGCAAATATTCCCTCAAAAGAAAAGCAGGAAGAACGCAACAGAAAAAAAAGCAAGAATGCAGGCCTTTTCTTTATAGCTTTCCATTCGTTTCAAAAAACTCAGAACTATTTTATGAAACAACTTTTTCCGGGCATCTATGAAACATTCCTGAGATTCTGCTTAAAATGGAGATACGTAACCGTTTCGTTTTCCATTGCAACATTAGTTATCATCTGGGGATTTTTTGAAGGGGGGCTTGTTGCCAGGGTATTCGTCCAGGAAATGGACAGTGAAACGCTATCCTGCTCTTTGGAAATGCCTGTGGGAACAACGTCAATAAATACAAAAAATCGATTAACGGCAATAAACGATTTTGTTTTGAAAACTCCGGAAGTCACTAATGTTCAAATGGTGATATCACGGCAAATAGATATTAATGGCGATGGCACCTTTGGCTCCAACGATCAATCTCATTTGGGACAATTAATTATTGAACTCAAACCTGCAGATGAAAGAGAACTGAACAATGGAAGATCCAGCTTCGAACTGCTCAGGATATTCAGGGAGTTTTCAAACAACATTCCCGGTATCAACTCTGTTCAATGGACAGCAGTCAATGGAGCTATGGGAGGAAGAGACGTTGAAATTAAAGTGAGTGGTAAAAGATATGAAGATATCATCGCAATTTCCAACGAATTGAAAAAAGAGCTCAATGGATACGAAGGCGTTTTTGATATTGATGACAATAACGACATCGGAAAAAGAGAACTTCAGTTGAAACTACTTGAATCAGCAAGAGCCACTGGAATTACTGTTGCAAAACTGGGAAGAGAAGTTCGATGGGCCATGTATGGAAGAGAAGCACGTCGCCTTACTCGAAATCGAGAAGACGTTAAAATCATGGTTCGTTATCCTGAAGAATTCAGGAAAAATATTTATAATGTTGAGTCAATGTGGATCCCTTCAGATAAACCAAACGGTCAACGCTACTGGATTCCATTAAAGGAAATAGCAACACTATCGGAAACAAATAGTTTTACCACGATCCACCGAAGCCAACTGGAGCGTTCCATTTCTGTGATGGCTGATGTTGATGAAACAGTCGCTTCCAGTTATGACATTCTGGAAAAAATCAGAATTGCATTTGATGAGAATATCAAGAAAAAATATCCGGGAGCATCCATTGAATTCCTGGGAAGCGCTGAGGAACAAGCTAAAGCATTTGGTGGACTTAAAATTGCTTTTCCTGTTGCCATCCTTATCGTGTATATGTTACTCGCTGGCCTCTTTCGTTCTTACACTCAACCTCTTGTTGTCATGTCAGCGATCCCCTTCGGAATGCAGGGCGCAATTATTGGGCATTGGTTAACAGATAATCCCATGACAATCCTAAGCTGGATCGGAATGGTTGCGTTAACAGGAATTCTGGTGAATGATTCCCTTGTGCTGGTTGATTTTATTAACACTAAAATCCGAGAAGGCCTGGATTATTTTGAAGCAACGGTTCAAGGAGCCAAGCTCCGACTTCGTGCCATCCTGCTCACCACTATTACCACAGTTGCGGGATTAACCCCCATGATGTTTGAAACCAGCTTTCAGGCAAAATTCCTGATTCCCATGGCTGTCACATTAACATTCGGGCTCGTCTTCGCAACAGCTCTTACCTTGATCATTGTTCCTGCAATTAACATGATTTATTACGATATTTTAGCCGCAATCTATGGAAAAGATAAAAACATCTTCCAGGAAGAAATTGTTGATATCGTTAAGCCTTTGGCCTCAAATGAATTAACGTAACATTTTGTCATAAACCATGAAACGATTAGTTTATTCCTGAAACTGTAAACTTTAATTGAATTTTGAATACAAATGGCATATTAAATTTTAATTTTTATCTGGAAGAAACCGGATAAAAATGCCGATGAAATAAATAACCTTGATAAAGGTAACAACAAACTCTACCACATTGATTCCGTCGGAGGTTCCAACTTTATTAGCGTTGGCCTAGGTCACTAAACTGTGAGTGCGATGCACTACAGGATCTTCGCCTTTCTCGCAGCGACTCCACCGTCGCAATCTCAGGTGAGTTTGAAATATAAGCGGTCTTCTTTTTACAAGAAGGTCGCTTTTTTTATTTTCTTCTCAAATATGAACTCCTGCATTATATCGTTTAGCCTTTTCAATGCTCATAAAGATCAGGCTTTCAATCCAGTTCATCCTTGAAACCCTTACGCAACAGATGCAATAATATACTTGTCATATTATAAGTTCCCAGGATCAATTCATTCAAAATCATAAGGAGTTTTAATTCATTTGAATTTTAAAAAACACCCTGTTGATCTGGAAGATGATGAACTATTAAAAAGTTGTGAACTGCAAAGACTAAGAAGATCTGGACCGGGGGGACAGCATCGGAATAAAGTCGAAACTGCTGTCTGTATTATTCATTTACCAACCGGCATTAAAGCAGAAGGTAATGAAAGAAGGAGCCAGATACAGAATAAAACGGAAGCATTAAAAAGGCTTCGCATTAAACTTGCAAAAGGGATACGCACTTTTCGGCCACCCGATCAGATTCCATCGCTTCTATGGAATAAACATTGCAGAAATGGAAAACTTTCAATCAGCCTGAACAATTCTGATCACCCTTCTCTATTAGCTGAAGCACTTGATGTCATTTATCAGGAATCTCTCGACATTAAGAAAGCTTCCCAATTTCTGAAATGTTCTTCTTCACAATTAATCAAATTCCTTAAAAAGACCCCTTCAGTCTGGGTATCATTTAATCAATCTCGAAAAGAAAAAAGCCTGCACCCATATCATTAAAACAAATTAATCTGGATGATGTATAAGCAGAAATCTGAGCATAAGCCATTTTAAAAGGATGTAGAAAGTTGATGAATTGGAGACGGGACATTAATGATCGAATGATATCCATGCCTGGAATCCTGATGATTCTCTTCGGGGGCTGTTTTCTTTTTTCATATAATAAATTTTATAATCTTCGATTAGCAATTTCGCCTTCAGCGGCATCCAGCCTCAAATCATTCTCAACATTCCTTATCCTTTTCGGATTATGGTTAGTTCTTTGTAATTATTTCAGGCTTCCACGACTCCCTGGCTTTAGAAAAAAAAGAAACAGGATAAAAAGAACAGTCTCTTTTCCACGACAAGGATTGGTATACCTTGCCATTTTACAAGTCATGGTACTCGGTGCACTACTAGGTCGGGCGAACTTATTATTGTTAATCTTCTCCTTGATGGCTGGCGTTTTTGTTGTCAACGGGGGAAGCATCTATTGGATGCTCCAAAAACTGCAATTAAAACGAACTTTACCTGATTCCGTTTCTGCAGGTCAGGTTTTCTCGGTTCAAATTGCATTGACTAATCATAAAAAAATCATTTCTTCTCGAATGTTGGAAGTCATTGACACCTTATCTGATGATAATAAATCATT
>JAJRVU010000104.1 GCA_024277145.1 Planctomycetota bacterium | reverse complement strand
GGTTGCTCGACCAACTCGACCAATTCCAAGCAGGTAAGCTGCAGTTCTTAAAGAAACTTTTTTCTCTGTAGCAATTTTCCAGGTCTGGTCAAAACTTCGATCCATAATTGTCTGGAGTTCGCCTCTGACTCTTTCCAAATCCCATTGAAAATACTGCTGGTTCTGAACCCATTCAAAATAGCTCACTGTCACGCCGCCTGCATTTGCAAGGATGTCCGGAAGGACTATAATTTCTTTCTTTGCAAAAATCTCATCCGCTTCCATTGTCACCTGACCATTTGCAGCTTCAATGATATATTTTGCTCGAACATGCTCTGCATTTTCTGCATGGTAAACATCCCCCAATGCAGCAGGAATAATCATGTCCGCATCCATGACAAGAAGTTCATCGCTGGGCATTGATTCTGCGGGCTCAAATCCATTTATGCTACCATTCTGACGAACATAATTGAAAAGTTCAGGAATGTCCAATCCATCTTTATTAACAATGGCCCCTGAAATATCACTGACAGCAACAATTCTTGCACCCATTTCACTAAGAAATTTGGCTGCATAGGAACCAACATTTCCAAACCCCTGAATCGCAACGGAAATATTATTAATGTCTTCCTTGCAATGCTCCACAAGCGATTTTGATACGATTGCAACACCGCGACCGGTTGCTTCTTCACGACCTTCCGCACCATGCAGTTCAACCGGTTTTCCCGTAACACAGGCAGGATTAAATCCGTGATATTTCTGGTACTGGTTCATGAACCAGGCCATCACTTGTGCATTCGTTCCCATATCTGGTGCAGGAATATCTTTATCTGGTCCAATCACATCATGAATCTGATCAACAAAACATCGGGTGATACGTTCCAGTTCAGCAGAACTTAAATTTCTGGCATCAACGGTTATCCCCCCTTTGGCACCTCCGTAAGGAATGTCAACCACAGCGGTTTTCCATGTCATTAAAGTGGAAAGGGAAAGAACTTCATCAGCATCAACTTCCGGGTGATACCTTAAACCGCCTTTCATCGGACCACGCGCTGTGTTGTGCTGCATCCGAAACCCGATGTACGTTCCAATTTCGCCATTGTCCCGCTCAAAAGCAACTTGCACTTTGACTTCCCGTTCCGGAGTCAAAAGCAGTTTTTTCATGTTGTCTGAAAGTCCCATTTCTCGGGCTGCTTCTTCAAAATACTTAATTGTTGTTTCATATGAACTCATGCAATTGCTCCTTTTATATTGCATTGATGGGAATTGGTTTACTATTCAACAAGAGCGTTTAACACACTCAATTCTCGATTCGACAACAGCCGAACCGAACAGCCGAACCGAACAGCCGAACCGAACAGCCGAACCGAACAGCCGAACCGAACAGCCGAACCGAACAGCCGAACCGAATTGTATAAATTTGTTTCATAAGATGTGGTTCATGAAGTGCTTTAAATAAAAATGACCTGAACGTGATTTCTTTTCAGGATTCTCCTTAACAGTATTTCTCATTTAAAAACGAATAACAACTCACTTGTTCTTTTTCTTCTTACCTAAATTAACGCGAGTAGAAATTATTTTTTTTCAGTCTCCTTTGTTGTCTCCAACCGGAAGCAGGTAAAGTTTCGTATTACAAATCTCGCCAGTTCCTGCGCATAAGCTTTATGCCCTTTCACAGAGAACCTAGGTATATGTTCCCAATAATAATCATCGACTTCTTTCCTGTTGATGAACTCGCTTGATGGGTCATGAAACAGAATTTTCTTTTCGAGACTGAAATCAGCTAATCTCTCAAAAGGCTTTTCATTTCGATATATTTGCTCAACTTCAACGCCAAGTGATTTCTGCAAAGCTTTATTGTTACTCGCCTGGCTTGAGACCTGCCAGGGTGCAGGAATAACTGAAATAATAAGTTGAGCTGATATTTTTCCCGCTAAGGTTTTCAGTTCTCCAAGTGGACTTAATGACTGTTTGATATAAATATCCCAATCGGGTGAATCATCTTTCAACCATGCATATTTTCCCAATGGCGAAGAGATATCCCGTTCATCTTCCAGATAATGAGATTGATCAGCCAGCTTTCCAAGATTCTTTTTTCCCCATTGAATTAAAAGAAATTCCTGTCCGTATTTCGGGCTGAGTGTTTTAGGTTTTTTCTGTAGATAAGGATGCGGACAAACTAATGGCACCCCCTCATCATTCATAACCGTGATGCGTCGATACTGATGATCATCCGCCACGTCTGACATATCGAAATTATAGATCAACAAGTCAGGTTCCATTGCAATCAAATGATGAACGGTCTGAAGATAACCCAACAATGGACAGTAACCGGGAACTCCTGCATTAATCACTTCAACTTTGAATTCCGTTCTTTGTTGCAAATATCGCTGTAATAAATAAGGGAACGTCTCTTCGTATTCCACATCAGGACCAAGAACGGTTGCATCACCGAGACAAATAATCCTCAGGACACCATCCGGCTTGGGAACCACAATTTCAGGACCACGAATTCCAACGCTATTTGTTTTGATCGTAATTTTTTTTGTTTCGCCCGGAATCTGGTACAGGCTTCTTCTCATCGGTTGAAGAATATGGTGCGTGTTCCACGATTTACCTATGAGAATTTCTTCCAGATTTTCACCGGTTTGGTTCTGGTGCGCATAAGAGTCACGCACACGTAATCCAACCTCAACTGCAACCACCAAAAACAGCAGTAGCAGACAAGCCAGAAAAATGTGCTTTAACCAGGCACAAAAAGATCGAACCATGAAGAAAATTTACGCAAAAAAGAACTAAAAATATAATCATTCACCCCGAAATTCGAGGCGCATTTCCCTGTACCGACAGGGTGAAAAGCCGGGGCATTCTAGTTCTATGACCATTTTGCCACAAGATGAGTTAAACTCTATAATGACAATACTTTAGATCATGCAAAAACCCCGAAACAGGAACATTTGTCAAGATAGGAAGATTCGGAGTTACCCAGGAAGGCGCGGAAATTGTCGTTGGCAGGTATTATTTCAGCGGAAATTAAATCGAAATATCGATGAGCCCATTAATGAAATGTCTTATTTCGTCAAATCATAATTCAGGGTGAATTGATGCTCGTTTTTGTCACGTTGAAACTTGCCACCCGTACAGAATTTTTTCTCAGATGGACTGTAAGTAATCACTGAAATTTGATTTTTTGACGGGATGAAACGAAGCACTCGGAGGTTTCCACCACGATAATCAGAAAGACATTCATGCACCACATTTCCATGCCCCCCTTTTGGTGCAAGATGCAGTGCCTGCGTTCTGCTTTGATCACCACAGCAAACTAGAAAAAGATTTTTGTGTAGAGAAAAACATTTCTCCCACATCTGCTGAGGAGTGTTACCATTCTTTCCGTGTGTCTTATTCCATTTCATTCGACCTTTGGGATCATCCACATATCCTTGTTTGGTTTTTGGCCTCATGACCGGTCCAAGATACATATGTGTTGTGACCATCACCCTGCGATCCGGATATTTTCTAATAACATCATTCGCCCAACTCAAAACGCCATCCGGTGCATTACATTCAATGTGAAGCCAGAGAAATTGATAGCCATCCACACTGAAGAGTTGATAACTGTCTGCATTATTTTTAATTTGACCTGCATACCATTTAAAATCTTTGAAAAGTGAAGCGGGAAATGTCTTTTGGAAATTATCTGACACTCCTGAACTCATCATGTCATGATTTCCAACAGAAAAAGCAAAGGGAACCACGCCATGCAATTTCATCATCTGTTTTCTTGCAACGCTCCACTCTTCAAGTGAACTGTATTTGTCAATGATGTCTCCCACATGACTGACAAACTGAATTCGTTGTGATTCACGGTTATCCAAAATCCATTGCACTTCCGCTTCAAAAACGCGTTCTGTTATTTTGAAAACATAACCTTGCGTATCAGGCAGGACAACAAAACTGAAAGCCCCCTCAGGCAACGGACTAACCTGTTCTTCCGCTTTGATTGCACTGGTTACTAAAGAGCCAAATAGGAATACAGCGATCAGGATTATTTCTGTCCGGTAATTGAAAGCTATATATTTCATCAGTCAGTTATTCTTTCGTGAATATGCTATTTGCTGGATTCTGAATTTATCAAGTATTCATGATTATTGCAATTATTTTGTCTGTCAAGGAACGTCCATATTATTACGAGCGGTCATAACAAATCATTCAAAAACAATTGGATCTATCTTCGAAGTATTGAAAAAGCATCTTTCATTGCGTGGCCAAGCATGGATCCGTCATTGG
This sequence comes from Planctomycetota bacterium, assembly GCA_024277145.1. Classification (GTDB taxonomy): domain Bacteria; phylum Planctomycetota; class Planctomycetia; order Planctomycetales; family Planctomycetaceae; genus JAJRVU01. Next base: position 2,578 of record JAJRVU010000104.1, on the reverse strand, counting down.
AATAAACGACCAGTTTTGCTCCTTGTTGGATTGTCCGAACAGCTTGTTCTGTTTTGCCAAACCAGCAACCGGCTGCAACGTGATATTTTTCTGCGGTATCAATGATTCGCTGGAGAATTTTAATCAGGTCGGGATGATCATATTCTTTCGGGATTCCCATGTTGGCAGTGAGATCCCCCGGCCCGACAAAAACAGCATGAACGCCGGGGATGGAACAGATTGCATCAAGCTGATCCACTGCAGGAACCGATTCGATCATCGGAATAAAAACCGTATTCTCGTTTCGTTTTTCAACATAGGCTTCTGTTTTTTTGTTGATGAACTGGCCTGACTTGATGACATTATCAAGCACTTCCCCTTTTAAAGGACGATAGACAGCCGCCGCTGCGAGAAGTTTAATGTTGTCGAGGTCTTCTGCATACGGAATGACAACTCCATCAAACGTATCACATGCTCGCGCGACGTCTGCAGGATCCCGACTATGAATTCGAGCCAGGCAGGCTATCCCTTTTAAAGCGAGTGCATATTGCAAGGGAAGGAACTCAGCCAGATCAAGCGTTGTATGTTCGCATGTCACAATCACAAAATCGAGAGAGTTCTTCGGAATACTCTCCACCATTGCAGGAACAACCGCATGCTGAAAAATAGTGCCGTAAACGGTTTCTCCTTTAACCAGTTTATCTTTAAGAGTCCTGCTGTTCATTGATGTTTCTCCCGGAGCCTGTTTCATCAAGTTGCTTTACAGAACTATGATTATACTGTAATTTCCTTGCAATTGTGAATTAAAACAACTCCGGCAGATTTTTTTTATCGATCTTGATTACCCGATATTCACGACCGGTTGTGTATGACGATCACTACATAAAACAACCAGCAGGTTTGAAACCAGATGCGATCGCTGGTCTTCATTCATCGTCACAATTTCGTCCCGTTTCAAATGATCAAGAGCCATTTCAACCATTCCGACTGCCCCTTCCACAATTTGGGTACGGGCAGCAACAACCGCTTGTGCCTGTTGACGCTGTAACATGGCAGCTGCAATTTCCGGAGAATACGCGAGGTGACTGATCCGTGCTTCAATCACATCCACGCCTGCTTTGTCGAGCCGTGCCTGAATATCTTCTCCTAATTGATCGCACACTTCGACAGTGTTTCCACGCAAAGAAATTTCGCGGTCTTCACTATCATAAGGATGACGTTGCGCCAGATTTCTCAAAGCTGCTTCACTTTGAACGGCCACGAAATCTTCGTAATCATCTACTTCGAATAATGCCTCTGCCGTATTCACAACTCGCCAGACAACAATGGCAGAAATATCAACCGGGTTTCCATCTTTGTCATTTACCTTGGATGGTTTTCCCGAAGAGCGAGTTTTTGTTTGAATGACCCTGCCATTTGCATCTTTTTGCTCAGGTGTCATCAAAGAACCGGTTTCAAAGTTACGGATTCTGAGGGAGATTTTCTTTTTCGAGAAGAACGGATTGACCCAATAAAAACCGGACTCGCTGACGGAACCTTTGTAATCACCAAATAAAAGCAAAGCCCGAGCCTGATTTGGCGCAATCGCCATGAAACCAAATAAACAGATAAAGCTAACCAGCCCCAAGAATATTCCACCGAAAATCATGGTTAAATTTTCTTCTGGAGTGGCATTTGCACCTGTGATTATTAAATAAAGTGCCAAAGCAAAGCCAAGCAGGCAACCAATTAACGCACCCCAACCCGACATGGAATTGTATTTTTTCTCATCAATTGTAGGGCGTTCTTTACTTTGTGCGGATGTCATCGCCTGATTCCTTCTTGAAAAACTAGGTTAAAAGACTGTTTAACAATAATGCTCTTTCGAGCTTTAAATATCCTGTGTTAATTTGCAAATGACACGCCCGTTGGCGTGCAGTTGGAACTGGTCATCGGGATTATTAACAGTGGATTAAGTAATAGTGAAAACGCAATTCATGCCAAGCCGGATCAAAAAATTCTTTTATTTATTTCGCATAATGAAAATTCCCCAAGGGAGATGATGGTAGTTGTTTGGAGGTTCCAGATTACATGAACCATTCTATTTTGTTAGCTGAAGAGCTTCAAAACAAGTCCGAAAAGCAATTCAAACCGTCATCCCGGACTTGAATGCTTTGAAGGGGAAAAAGTATTAAGTTCTTCCCTCAAAACACGATAGAATCACGATTTTTCCGTAATAGACACTGGAAAAAGGGATTCCAACTCGTTACATTTCATCCTTCGCAAAGCGTGTGAGAATTGAATTCTACATGCAAAGCGAACCTTATTTGGTTTTCTGTGATCTGGATTCCAGAGCCAATACAGGACAATTCGACAGCCGGAGAGATGGCAGAGTGGCCGAATGCACTGGTCTTGAAAACCAGCGTACCGCAAGGTACCGGGGGTTCGAATCCCCCTCTCTCCGCTTTTTACATTTCGCAAAGTTTGGCAATCATCAGAATCCCTATGAATGATAGGGTAATTCTCACTTGCGGAATTGACCGGTTGCGACCCGATTCTGGGCAAAACAGCAGATTGCTGCACCGGATTATGCAGCGCTTTATTGAAGTGGTCTTCCGTC
>JAJRVU010000103.1 GCA_024277145.1 Planctomycetota bacterium | reverse complement strand
TCAACATCGAACGAACTTCGTTGCGTCCCAATGATTTAAAAATTTCAATCGTATTCAACCCGGGTTTGGGCTTAATTTTCCCCGGTTCACAACCCCACAGTTTTTCTATTTGGGCCCGGTGTTTTTCTTTTTTCACAACGCGACCATAAGGGAGGATGTGACAAAGAGAGCCGGTGTCTCGAACACCACCACAAGCATTTGGTTGGCCTGTTAATGAGAAAGGTGTCGCACCCGGGAATCCGATTTGTCCGGTTAACAGGTGCAGGTTGTGCATCAGATTATTCGCCCAGACACCTGTAATTCGTTGATTAAGCCCCATTGTCCAGAAGGACATTGTCGGACCTGATGCAAAAAGCGTTGCTGCTTCAACAATATCTTCTGCAGGAACACCATCAATTTCGGCGGCTTTTTCCGGAGTGAAATCTTCAAGGAATTTCACGTAATCATCAAAATTGACTTCTTTCGGTTTTCCGTCAACCACCGTTTTGAAAGTAACTTTTTTATCAACGAAATCTTTACTGTGTAAACCTTTTTTAATAATGACATGAGCCATAGCATGAAAAATGGCCAGGTCATATCCCGGTATCGGCGAGAGATAAACATCAGCTACTGTTCGAACCGGGGTTTTTCTCGGATCAAGAATGATGACTTTCGCTTTTTTACCAGATTCTCGATTCATCAAAATCTGATCGAAAATGACCGGATGACATTCTGCTGTATTTGTTCCAACCAGAAAGAAAACGCGGGCAGCTTCAATATCTTCATAGCAACCCATCGGTTCATCTTTTCCAAACGTGGAGACATATCCACCGACGGCACTTGCCATACAAAGGCGAGGATTCCCTTCCACATTGTTGGTTCCGATTCCACCTTTAAACAGGCGGTTTGCCAAATAACTTTCTTCTGAAAGGCATTGACCGGAACCGTAATAGGCAACGCTGTCCGGACCATGTTCTTTAACGTCTTTCGCAAAACGACCTGCAACAAGAGTCATTGCTTCTTCCCATGTTGCGCTGACCATTTTGCCATTTTTACGAATTTGCGGCGTTTTTAATCTGTCTGGTGAATACAAAATTTTAGGAAGGAATAATGCTTTGGCGCAGACCAGTCCTTTTGTCGTGGGATGTTCTGCATCACCCCGGAGGGCCATCAGTTTTCCATCTTTTGTACCGAGTTGCACTCCACAACCTGTTCCGCAAAACCGGCAGACCGATTTATGCCATTCGAGGTCGTCCTTATTCAGGCTGGTTCTTTTTTTGGGAGCTTGCTGACCACACCCTGCGACTGACAGAACGCTGGCCATTGCAGAGGCTTTGATAAAATCGCGACGTGAATTAGTCATGACGGCATCTCCTCTAGTGATGTTTCTTTTGGTTTTTCTGAATAGCGGTCAATTGATTGATTTGAAGTTAGAGAGACGGATTCTTCTTCCAGATGTTCATAAACAGGCCAAAGAGCATAAATTTCTTCCAATTCTCGAATAGAATCAAGAATTTGATAAGCCTCGGAAGCGGGTGATCTCTCTATAAGGATTCCTATTCGTCCTGTTTCACTCGCAACAGGAAATGGAGAGACGTTTTCTCTTTTTTCAAGCGTTTCCCAGAGGGATTTGTATCGGGAACTGTCTATACGTGCCAAAATTCCAATAACGGCCATTATCTTGAACTTTCCAGGTCAACAGAACGTTTCTAAATCGGCCTAACATATTAACTTGTTAAAGGTTATATCTATTATCAACAAATCCACTCGATTATTAATAGATATTTAACTCTACATATCCATAATATATATTAAAGTCGTCCTGCTCAAGGCTAATTCATAAGGAAAACCAGAACATTTTATAAAAGAATTAAGGCTTGTATTGCCTGTAACACTCAGGATGAATTTTGATTTTTTAAGAAGCAGAGATTGTCAAAGAGTGGAAAATACTTTGTTTGTTCATTGTTTAAATCGGTATAATATCAACGTGTAAGTCCGATCGTTCGTTCCATGAATTTACCAGCCATATAAGGAAATGATATTATGGGTCAAGCAGTAGTCAATCCTGAAGATTTGCGTCAATTCGCCCAAACTTTAAAACGGTTTAATTCCACGTTGGAGCAGCAGCTTTCATCATTGGGTGGGCAGCTGGATACCTTAAGTCAATCCTGGAGAGATCAGGAGAATCGTAAATTTGCAGAAGAATTCAGTGAGCACCTCAAACACATCTCTCGGTTTATCGAAGCCAACAACCAGCACATTCCTTATTTGATGAGGAAAGCAGATCGAATCGACGAGTACCTTCAGCAGAGGTGAAGTGGTATTTAGGAAAATACCTGACAAGGGTATTGTAAAAGTGAAACTGCAGGTTTTGGGAGTACAGGATGGGACAATCAGCTGATGTCAAATCGCATGAGTCCGTTGATCATTTTCGAATAGCGTTAATTGAATTTCAGGAATCGTGTAGCAAAGCATTGACTCTACTGGAAACAGAAAAGTACCAGGCGATTCAGTGGCTTGAATATGATATGCCTGCACATTGGAAAAAGCAGGTCAGAATTCGCTACGAAGAAATATCTGAAGCCAGAAATCGATTACGAAGCTGCCAGATGCGGGGAGCCATCGGAGATAAAAAGCCTTCCTGTATCGAAGAAAAAAAAGATCTGGAAATCGCAAAAAAACGACAGGAATTTGCACAGGAAATGATTCATGTTGTCAGGAAATGGGCTATCAAAGTTCATAAAGAAGCTGATGAATTCACCGGAAGAGTTGGCCGATGCAAAACCGTTATTGATAATGATGTAACAGATGGAATAGTCCTACTGAAAAGAATGGTGGAATCTTTGGAAAGATATCTTTCCATGTCAGCACCTTCTGGTGAAAGCATCCAAATTCAGAATCTGGAAAAAGCGATGACCAGACCAGTCAATGAAGTGGATCAAGCCGAAAAAAATCAGACAGAAGAAAATAACCCAGAATCAACGCAAGATTCTGAAAACCAGGAAATCAAGGAGCAGGACTAATGGGAATAAATATTTCGAGCTATACATCTGCAGCTGCACAATTAGCGGATGCATCTGACAAACTGGAAATTTCCTGGGCAAGAACTCAGGATGATTGGAATGATGGGAATAGCAGGAACTTTGAAGAAAACCATCTGAAGCCGGTGCTTCAGGAAATCAAAATTGCATTGCAGGCCATCCAGAATTTTTCCAATGTTTTGATACAGGCAAAACGAAATTGCAGTCCTGAACGTGAAACAGAGCGATATTAAAAATATCAAAATAATTAATCAACAAAGAAGGCCTCCACCTGAAATCTGAAAAGGGTTAAAACGTGTCGAAAGACTTATCTCCAGATCATATTCATTCCATGGTTGAGCAAGTTCACCAGGCTGTGGAAAATCGAAAAAAAATTGAAACGCAGATTCAGGATGAGCAGCATCTGGGAGTCGATCCCCAGGAACAGGCATTTGAGAGCCAATTGGCTGCGCGACAGTCGCAGTATGATTATCAATCAAATGAAGAATACACAGCCTACACGAATCAGCGTCAGCAGATTATTGATCAGGCAGATGCAGAATACGCTCGGGTGAAAGAGGAGTTCGAAAGTTTCGTCGAAGAAACAAACCAGAAACATCAGGATGAACAGGATAACGCAGAGCAGGAACTGGCTGACAATGAATGGATCCTGACATCTGTTCTTGATGATTCTGCGGAGACGAGCCCAAAAAGGAAATTTGAAAACTTCAAAATCCATATAAAAAAGAATCAGGATAATTTTAACAATGGCTTTGAATTAATTGATTCTTCCCTTGAGTCTGCAAAACAGATCATGGGAAAACTGAACCTGCCTGATGACGATGAAGAAATGTCCATTTCTGAAAAGCCTACGGATGAATTGGATGCATTACGGATATTTACCGAATCCCTTGAGAATGCGACTGAGTACAGCAAAGAACTTGCCAGTCAAAAGATGGTCTATTTCTTTTCGGGATTTAAAACCGTTATCACATTTCTTTTTGTAACGGGTATTTTCTTTCTTCCGTTATTTTTCCTGCTTGATCCTTCCATGTTTGGCCTCACCTGGAAACCTATGGAAATTCCGTGGATTGGTACCACGTTGGGGATAGCCGTCTTTCTTGCCGGTTCCATTGTGATGATCTTTTCTTATCTGTTAAAAGACACCTGTTCCAATTTGTTTTCTGAAATTCAGCAGGCTTCCTTAAATGCAAAAGAAAGCTCTTTGAAGTGGAAGGTCTGGGCAAAGAAAGAGTTAACCAGACAAAAACAAATTTATGTTAAAAATCAAAAAATTGTGGAACAAAAACGGAATGAAGCCTCTGAACAATTTCATTCTAATCAATCCGCTGAAATCCAGAATGCCAGTCTCTGGAAACAACAGGAACTCACGCGAGCAAATGAAGAATACCCCAATATGCTTGAGAAAATTGTCGCTGATCGTGATAAAAGCGTAAGTGATCTTGATCAAGCTTTTCAAAAAAGCAATGACATAAAAAAAACAATCTCTGAAAAAGAAATTGATGAGATTCAGCAGGCGAAGAATAATTATCTTCAACAGAGAGACGGTCACATCTACCTGTTATGGGATCAGCTAAAATCAGGCTGGCATGATTCCCTCGAAAATCTGGGACATCGAGTGACTGCCCTTGATGAAAAAAAACAGAACCTGTTAATTGATTGGAATGATGTTCTAAAGAAGGATGAAGATTTCCAGGATGACCTTGAAAATCTGCCTACAGGAATTCCAATGGGTTCTCTTCAACTTGATTTGAATCATATCGAAGAAGCCGTTACTGAAAATGCAGAATTGATCCCAAATCAAATAGAGCATCAGGTTCCTGTTATTTTACCTTTTCCCGAAAAGCCTTCCTTACTTCTGAAAGCATATGATGAAGGTCGAAATAAAGCAGTGAAAGCACTTCAGACGGCCATGCTTCGATTTGCAACGATGATTCCTGCAGGGAAAATTCGGTTCACCATTATTGATCCTGTTGGTCTTGGAGAAAATTTTTCTGCGTTCATGCACTTGGGGGATTATGATGAACTCCTGATATCCAGCAGAATCTGGACGGAATCTTCACATATTGAGCGTCAGTTGACTGATTTAACCGAGCATATGGAAAACATTTTCCAGAAATATTTACGGAACGAATTTCCCTCCATCGAAGAGTACAACAAATCTGCAGGCGAAGTTGCTGAACCGTATCATATTCTTGTTGTCGCCAATTTTCCTGCAAACTTCAGCGAGACTGCTGCACGTCGACTGGTCAGTATTGCGTCGAGTGGTCCACGATGTGGTGTTTATACGCTTCTTAGTGTTGATGAAAAATCCCCGTTACCCAGTAATTTTGAGCTTTCTGATTTGGAAGCGAATGCGAATTCGTTTGAATGGAAAAACGGTTCTTTTTATCCTTCACTTCCGAAGCTGAATTCGTTTCCTGTTCAATTTGATCAACCGCCTGAACCAGACCTCTTCACAAAAATTGTGAAAGATATTGGGCATAAGGCGAAAGACATTCGAAAGGTTGAGGTTCCTTTTGAAAAAATTGCTCCTAAAGCAGATGAGATTTGGTCTTATGACAGCAGAAGTGAAATCGAGGTTCCTTTAGGAAGAGCAGGCGCATTGAAACTTCAGAATATGAGTCTCGGTCGTGGGACATCGCAGCATGTTCTTATTGCAGGAAAAACGGGTTCAGGTAAATCAACATTTCTTCATGCCTTGATTGTCAACATGGCTTTGCATTACAGCCCGGAAGAAATCGAATTCTACATGATCGACTTTAAAAAGGGTGTGGAATTCAAAACTTATGCAAACTTTCAGTTACCCCATGCACGCGTGATTGGAATTGAAAGTGATCGGGAATTTGGTGTGAGCGTTCTTGAACGTCTCAACGAAATCCTGAAAGAGCGTGGAGATCTTTTCCGAGATTCAGGCGTGCAGGATATTGCAGGATTTCGAAATCATAATCCGGGCAAAGTGATGCCTAGAATCATGTTAATTGTTGATGAATTTCAGGAATTCTTTATTGAAGATGATGCCCTTTCCCAGCAAGCAAATCTTTCATTGGATCGATTAGTCAGACAAGGGCGTGCGTTCGGAATTCATGTATTGCTAGGATCACAAACTTTGGGGGGTGCCTATTCCCTTGCAAGAAGTACGCTTGGGCAGGTGGCGGTTCGTATTGCGTTACAATGTAGTGAAAGTGATGCGCACCTGATTTTAAGTGAAACAAATTCAGCTGCGAGATTATTAACCCGTCCCGGTGAAGCAATCTACAATGATGCCAACGGAATGATGGAAGGAAATCATCCTTTCCAAATTGCATGGTTGAATGAGGATAAAAAAGAAAGCCTGTTAACTCAAATTCGAGAAAAGGCAATTGCAGAGAACCTTGTGAAAGAACCTCCGATTGTCTTTGAAGGAAACATTCCGTCTGAACCTGACCGAAACCATGAACTTGTCAGCCTGATGAACGGAACAAAAGAAATTCATATTCAACAGGATAAAAACCAGGATCATTTCTGGCTGGGCGAAGCGGTGGCGATCGGAGATCCAACGCAGGTCACTTTATATCGGCAGGCAGGAAACAATCTTCTTATGGTTGGTCAAAGTCCGGGACCAGCACTCGGGATTCTTTCGACTGCAGTTGTTGGAGTTGCTGCCAAATGGAAACTTCCCGAGTTTAAAAATATTGGCAACGCCCGTTTTTATATTCTGATTGATCCCAATAAAGATCAGGAATTCCTTGAACCGTGGCAGCGAATTCAATCTTACGATCCTGAATCCATTCAAATTATTGATCTGGACCAGGCGCCGACGGTTATCAAGGAGGTCAGCGAGCAGGTACAGACAAGAAAAGATTCAGGAAAAAAAGATTTCGCACCGATTTATCTTATCATCTATAACATTGGTCGATTCCGCGACCTCCGTAAGGAAGAAGATGATTATGGGTATGGGTCAATGGATGCGGATGCAGAAGTTTCTACCGGAAAAATGCTTTCGACCATTTATTCTGAAGGGCCGGAATCAGGAGTGCATTCGATGGTCTGGTGTGATTCATTCAGTAATGTGGATCGGTGGTTCAGTCGAAAAGCGTTAAAAGATTTTGAACTGAAAATCGCCTTCCAGATGAACTCTTCTGATTCAAGTAGCTTCGTCGAATCTCCTATTGCAAGCAGACTTGGAACCAATCGTGCCCTTTATTATATGGAACATGAAGGAACGTTCGAGAAATTTCGGCCTTACGGACCCCCGACCTCGGAATGGCTGCAATCATTCGGAACTGCAAAGAGCCCTGCCGCTGTTAATGAAAACAAGCCAAAGGATTCTTCTGAGAAACAGGCTAACAATAAAATTGATGAACTTTCTCAACTCACCGATATGATGCTTTCTGGTTCCAATAATGCCCCAGTTGCTGAACAAGCAAAACCAAAAGATATTCTTCCAGAAAAAGAAACAATCACAGAAGAAGCACCGGCCAGAGAACAAGCAGTCACAGAAAAAATAGAACCTGAAAAGAAACAGGGAGAGCCGACAAATTCGGACTCAACAAATATTGATGATTGGGATATCAGTTAATTGAAGCACTCAAATGATTACGAAATAATATTATGAAGCACACTAAAATCACTCCATACTTCTTTTCCATCTTATTTTTTTTCGGATTATTATTTCCAGAGACAAATTCCTTTGGATTTGCAGACTCTCCTCAACAGATTAAAACCATTGCAGGCACGGGGCAGCTTGAAGATGGTGGAAGCCAGGGGCAGGCTTTGCAAACCAATATCGGAAATCCTTTTGGCGTTGAAGTCGGTCCGGATGGAGCATTGTATATTTGTGAAATGTCTAATCACCGGATTCGACGATTAGATTTGAAAACGCAATTAATGACAACCGTTGCTGGAACCGGTAAACAGGGACATTCGGGTGATGGTGGACTTGCAACAGAAGCATTACTCAATGAACCGTATGAGGTTCGATTTGATTCTGTCGGGAACATGTATTTTGTTGAGATGAATAATCATATTGTCAGACGTGTCGACAGAAAAAGCAAAATTATTACAACTGTTGCAGGAAATGGACAATCAGGATACAGCGGTGATGGCGGACTGGCTGTTAAAGCAAAGCTGAATCGTCCTCATAGCATTGATCTGGATGATCAAGGCAATCTCTACATCGCTGACATTGGAAACCATCGGATTCGAGTTGTCAATTTAATGAATAAAACCATTCATTCTCTTGCTGGAAATGGTACGAAGGTATTACCTGTTGACGGCGAAACTGTTCTTGATAAGCCGATTCTTGGACCGCGTGCATTAACAGTTGATGGAACAACTCTATGGATTGCTTTACGAGAAGGGCACAGTGTCTGGAAATTGAATTTAAAATCAGGTCGAATTCATCATGTAGCGGGAACAGGAAAAAAAGGGTTTAGTGGTGATGGCGGGCCGAGTAAAAAAGCAACTTTCAATGGCCCGAAAGGGATTGCGGTCGGACCATCAGGAAATATTTTTGTTGTCGACACAGAAAACCAGACAATCCGAAAATTAAATCTCACCACAAAAACCATCTCAACTGTTGCAGGAACTGGTCCTGAATTTCGCGGAGCCAAAGGAGATGGTGGCCTGGCAATTCGTGCAGAATTAAATCGTCCACATGGAATTTGCATTGAAAAAAATGGAGAGGTTTATATCGGAGACAGTGAAAATCATCGTGTTCGCCTAGTACGATAGAGCGAGTCTATTCAATCCTGTTTTTGAATCTCTCTTTTGAACCACAGATAGACACAAATTGATGCAGATTAAAAAAAAGAAAAAGGTCTCACGCAGAGATCGCAAAGCCGCGGAGACAATGAGAAATCACTGTAGCTATTTTAACAAATTGAGATGAATTATTTAACACGAAGTCAGTAAGGCACAAAGTTTTTAAACATTGTCTTAGATGTCTTTTATTTTTCTTAGTGCCTTCGGGTCTTGGTGGTAAATAATTATTTTGATTTATCTGAGTCCATCAGTGGTTCCTGTTTCTCATGTTAAAAACCGCCTTTGAAATTCCAGGATCACTATTTTGAACGAGGTTGAATGTAGGTAGATTTTTTCACTTCAATTTCTTCAGGCATTTTGCTGAAGTAATTGACGGATCGGTCCGTCTGGTTTTCTATTGAATTCAGGATCGTCTCATCCAACACCTGCACAACAACCCGTTGTCCAAACCGATACACTTCCCAAAAACCAGATTGTGTCACATCAATTGATTTATTGAGTACCTGCGATGGGGGAGTCTCTTCCTGCCCCAGCATTCCTGCCAATTTCGAATCAAGCTCCCTGCCTCTTGACTGAATCCAGTCAATGGAGCGGTCAATTCGCTTCAGGTTTCCCAGCGAAGTAAAATTGTAATCCGAAATAACAAGGTTTGGAACATTCAGCGCCTGTGCTGTTTGAGCGATTACCGGGTTAGAGGACCTTCTTGAATCGCTGTCAAATTTTTGAACCATACTTGTCAGTGGTTTCTTTTCCGAGAATGGAAAAAGAATATCATCGACTAATCGAAACGCATTCAGGTTTCCCAATCCAAACACGTTATAAGCAATATTATTGACATCGTACGAGCTATCCGGATCATGACTGGAATAGAGAGCATTCTCATATTGATTCAGAGGATCATATCGTAAGTTGTTCCACGCGTGCAAATCAATGTCTTCCCAATAAACAGGAGTTCTTCCCGTTCCGGAAACAAGCCCGTTTTCATAAATGGTACGAATCGGGTGGCCATCAAATTCGTTTTCATTTTCCAGGTAACCACACATATCCAGAATGGTGGGAGTTAAATCGACCAGCCTGCAAGGTTGCATCATTCTTGCCCCTTTCCGAACATTCGGACCAGAGACAAAAAAAGTTGCTCGCATGGAATCGGGAAGAGGATAGCCGTGCATCGTTCCCGGTGAATGAGAAGTTCCGAAAAACCAGCCTGGGTTTGCCGTCACAACCATATCGGGTGCATAATATTTTTCACGATGTTTGATTTCATCCTGCCAGAGAACACAACGCGTTAATGTCACCACGCTATCAGGATAGTTCGAATGTGTGGTCATTCTCAGCCATTGATCTTCGTTATAATATCCTTCGAGCATCTGCTCGGGAAGATGGCCAATTAATCTTAAAGGGTCCGTTACGGGCTGGTGGGCAAGCTCGCAGACGATGTGACCATCCTTGATTGCTTTCACGGAATCGAGAACGGAATATCGATAAATCCATTCTCCCTCTTCATTCTTTTTACGATGAATCATGGCTTGCCCACGATTGGCAGTGAAAATCAGGATGGAATCATCCGTTCTTTTCATCATGACAAGATCAATAGGAAATTCGGTATGCCCCTGCCCATTCACAGCGCGGGTTGCAGCAATCGACATCGGAAGATTTATTGTTTTCAGGTGATCTGCAATGGAATAGGCAAGCAAGTCTGCAGGGTTATATTTTCCCGTCCAGTCATGAGATCGAAAATGTTTTCGTGGCAGGAAGATTCTGGCAGCACCATCTGATGCCCCATCAATAAAAACGAATTCGTCTGTTTTATGTTCCTGATGTCGATTCCAGTATCGATGCTGTCGTACGGAAAGCCCTAATCCGCCATCAATCCATTCCCCATTTTCGTCGACTTTTCGGGAATTAAAGAAAAGCTCATTAGCAATATCAAAATGAGACAAATGCGTTTTCCGGCCACCATGATGACCATGATCACTGACCAGGAAGAAATAGGTTGAATCAAATTCACCGCGTGCTTTGATTTCATCAATCATTCGGCCGATATGCAAATCCGCCAATGCGATTGTTCTTCGAGTCACTCCGAATTGTCCGCGACTAAATTTGTGACTGACTGAATCTGTTTCAGGAAGCCAGACAATCGTAACGGGTGACCTTTTATCCAACAAATGCAAAAGCGTATAATGAGTATTGGCATCATCCACATAATTCCATGCTTTTTGCATCTGCAGATAGGGAAGATGCTGCATCATGCTCCTGGTCCATAATGGTGGTGGAACATCCGTCATCACTGGCAGAATTCCCGTTGACCAGTCTGCTCCCTGAGTTCTCAGTCGTTCATAAATTGGTTTAATTTCTGAACTTTGCGTTTTGCGCCACCGTTCACTCTCTTCAGAACCTTTGACCGATTTGATTGTGATGCTTTGAGAATTCTGAACGAGTTTGTCAATTCCCTGCGGTCCTAAAAGACGTGAGCTTCTGTTCGGACCCAACGGTTCCAGATACGATTCCGAATGAAGTGTTCGCCGATTGAAGCGAACCTGTCCTTTTAATCCATGCCGATCAGAAAAACATCCTGTCCACATTGTTCCGTTAGACGTAATTGTATCAGAAGGAAAAGCGGTAAAGGTATTTGATGCCCAGACACCTTTTTCAAGAAACAGTTTATTGATATTCGGAATATGCCCCATGGTTGCCATCTCACGAACCACATCAGGTCGCAATCCATCCACATAAAAAACCATGACAGAACAACCCGGTTTCGGCTTTCCCGGAATGGTATCAAGCGGGACCGTTTCTTCTGTGAAAATGGGTGGTTCCGATATCGGCCTTGAAATTTGAACGTGGAATTTTCCTGAATTATCAGAAAAATTAAAATCATTGATGCCAAGAAATAATCGACCGGAGACAGGAGCCTTCCAGCTTCGGTTTCTACCGATATAAAACGGAGCACCGTTATCAATTCGACCAATCAGGCAGTATGCAGGCGCGGGACCTTTTCCCCCTGCTGGTAATGGATAGGTTTCTTCCAGTTCAGAGTCTTCAATAAAAAATGTCCCTGCAGGATCAACCTGGGTCACTTTTTCGGCTGAAAAACCTTTCTTCACAGATTTGCAAACGATCTCTCCAAATGCATGAAAAACAAGAACTTCCCCTTCAGAAACTTCGATGAGAGATTCGGTCCATTCCTGATTCGCCTTGATACTGATTTGATATCCAGAATCTTCGAAACCAACCTGCTGAATATAACTTTCCTGCTTCAAATCCTTCACAAAAGTTTCACTACTGCATCCTGCCAACTGGGCCAATCCCCAGAAAAGCATAATCAGATTCAGCTTTTTATTTGTTAGAATTTTTTGATTCATCAGGAGTCAGTAATCTATTTTTGATTTCATGCTGGCAGATAGAATGAATTTTTAATAATCTGGAAGAATAAATTTTGAGGCAGAAATTGGTAATCTAGCCATAAACGCACGCTGCCTGAATAACAGGTACAGGTGAAATAATCGTCACAATATGCACGACTCCATCACATTATCAGCCCTCTCTTATCAGGTTGTTTAAAACTCGCTGTTAAAATAGGATAGCCACGAAAACCTTCCGAATTATGCGGGCAATTGTTAATAGAAATCGTGATTCCTTTTTTTCAACTTCCATTAAAGAAATACAAAACGTGTCAAATGGCCATCCTTTTTATTCCCAATTTTGACTTCGAACATCAGTTAACCAGCAGGGGGAATTATCAATCCAATGCTCAACTGAAACGGATTAATCAGGAATTAGTGTGGACCTGGCTCTGCCTGATGAAGGATGGAGATTCAATTCTGACGGAAAGCCTGCCTGATTCTTCATTTCTTGACCTCTTACATCAACAAGGAATCACTGTTCCGAAGCTTGTTCAGTCTGTGGATGAAGCAATATTCAAGGACATTATTCCGTGGGGATGGAGTGAGCAAGTTGAGCTTCTGGATCGAAGCGAATCTATTCATCCCTCAATAGAAACAGTCAAAAAAATCAATTCCCGAAGTTATTCCCATCAGATTGAAGAAGAATGGCATCTTGGACTCAAAGGCGCCATCCAGTTTGAGAAATTAGAAACTTTGGAAAACCATTTGAAAATTCGGGATAATCAATCCGGAAGTTGGATTATCAAATCAGAATTTGCAATGTCCGGAAGGGAACGAATCAACGGCGATGGTTTGGAATTAAATGAATCACAAATCAACTGGATCAATAAAAGAATTCGCTCTGGCCAGAAACTCTTTTTTGAACCTCGGGTTCACCCTGTTAAAGAAGCGGGCATACAATTCAATATCCCTCAACATGGAAATATTATTTTAGAAGGAGTTGTTCCACTTCTTTCAACTTCTAACGGAGGATATCAGGGATCTCTTATTTCTCATTCAACAGAAGATCATGCTGATTGGGAAAAGGCAATCGAATATGGATTTCAAGTTGCAGAAATAATCCAGAAAGATGGTTACTGGGGACCGTTAGGAATTGATGCCATGATCTATGAAAACAACAATCAGGAACAATTCCTGAGACCCGTTCAGGATATTAATGGTCGCTGGACAATGGGACGATGCGCTTTGGAGTTCAGAAAATTCCTGAACGAAGGCGAAGAAGGACTTTTGTTTCATCTTGCCAGAAAAAAAACAGATGCGAATCAATTTAATGAACAGTTCGAGAGACTAACCGATTCTTTAATTTCACCTGAAAGAATTTTGCAGCTTTCTCCACGAATGACTGCTGGAACTCCCAATCGATTATTGATGTTCCTGATCATCACAAAGAATCGTGAAAGAAGCATCTCGATTGCGGAAGAACTGGCTGAACTGGAATGTTGACTTAACTGAAATAAATTCAGAAATTAATGTAACCGTTCGAGTAGCAAGGCAGAAGTATCATCATGTCGCCCTGCTCCCTGAGTATGTTCGTGCGAATCATCCAGTAATGCCTGAAGCGATTCCTGTGGACTGGAATTTTTTGTTCGACGAAGAGTTTCCTTCAATCCTTCTAATCCAAAAAGATTCGTCTGATCGTTAGCGGGGAAAGCTTCAACCAATCCGTCAGAAAAAAGAAGCAGTCGATGACGAGGAGGAATTTTCGTTTTAAATGTTCCATATTTCATCGTGTCGTCAACTCCGATGGGAGTTCCGGCTGCATCAGTCGTTTCAATCTGGATAACTTCCCCTGTATCGCAATTTAATAAAAGTGGAATCGGGTGACCGGCTGAAGTCCATTGAAAAACATGTTTATCGGTTTGCAGAACGCCGTAAAGAAGTGTGATCAGGCTTCCATCCAGAATGTTCACACTATGACTGCTGAACCGGCGATTGACTTCTTCCACAAAAGCGGAAGTCTTGCGGTAACGTTTTGAACGAATCATATGCATCAATGTTTGCATTGTCATAATTGACATGCAGGCACGCATTCCATGACCCGCTGCATCCCCTACCAGCATCATCACATTATTTTTATTGACCTGGATAAAATCGTAGTAATCACCCCCTGCCAGAATCACCGGCTGGCCACCCATTTCCCTGATTTGAGATGGTTCATAACATGCTGCAACCTCGTATCCATCCGGTGCAGTTAAATCTCTCGGTAGAATTGACTCCTGAAACTGCCTGACAGAATCAATCTCCTCTCGCATTCGCTCTGCGATTCGTTGTTCTCGTTCAGCGTGAACTGCCTGCACGGTGCTTTCTAGCGTTGTTTGCAAAAGAAAAACAAAATCTCCCCCGAGATCCCTTAACACATAAGATCTCATCCCGTTTGTCAGAAATCGAGCCAACCTAAAAACATCTTCTGTATGGCATGCGCCGACAATTGGACAATCTGGACGAATTTTTCTGAGTTCCTGAAACAGGTTAAAAGCGGTTTCGTCATCAGGTAATTTTGTTGTGATCAGGATGACATCCCACTCGTCAGAATTTTTTGCAAGCTCAATCAATTCCTGAGAATCACCTGCAATCACAGCAGTCTCTTCCTGAGCGTTGAGATAAAGAGAAATCAGATCGCTCTCTTCACTGTTATCCCATCCTATGAGAACACGCATAATTCGATAGCCCGATCAGTTGATGTGTGATAATATTTTAACGACAAGAAATTATTGACTCGACAGAAACACCTTGATATGACACTTGGACAAACCATGATAACATGGCTTTAAGATTCCTGCCTAATTGACTATAAATGATATCAAACCGTTCAACCAGTTACAAAATTATCTGATCGCTTATTTCGAGCAGAATCAGGTTTAAGCCATAACAGATTAAAGCCCATAAAAGGGCACTATCAGGGGAAATAATGCAAAACGATCAATCTCCCGAGGAACCAGATTCTCCAGAAGAATCGACAACTGATCCTGCAAAACCGGTTGAAGTCGACATTAACCAGACTTCGGAACAAGGTGTCTATCAGGACGGAGGAACTCCACCTGTACAGAGTTCACAAATACAGAGTTCACAAATACAAAGCTCACAAAAAAAGGGATGCAGGTACAGTTTTCTATTTCTGTTCCTCGCAGCTTCCGGCCTCGTTTTTCTGGTGGCGGGGGGAATTCTGTTTATGAATCTGTCACCGGAAATGACGACAGAAGCATCTGAAGTTGAAGAATTCAAAAACGCAATATCTCCGATCATAATTCCCGACATTTTTTCTAATCAGGTTGGCCTCCGTACAGATAATTTTGCTTACAAACTTAATCTGGTCATCTACGGCACAGAAGATGAGAATTCCAAACTGGTGCTGGTCGATTTTAAAGTCAAACTTTTTGAAGATAAAGATCAGGAATTACAACTTCTCAATAATGTTCTTCATCAGATCGCCCTGATTCCGGGAAAACAGGAAGCACTTGACTGGGAGCCGAAAAAATTGAACATTAATGGAAAACAGGTTGAATATGAATTTGTCAAAGGGACTGATATTGCAACCGATTCCACCCTCTTCATGATTCGCGGACCAATCCCTCATTCTAATAACGACAACGCTGAAAACAATAACGCTGATAATAGTGAACAAGAGAATCGTGCAGAATTGATTTACCTGACCCATTCCGAAGAAGAGATCAAAAATGGTGTCAAACTTATTGAAGAATTAAAAACGAAATCAGATTAATGAATAATCGATTAACTACAACCCTGCTTATTTCTTTTTTACAAGCAGTGATTTTCTGTCAATCACTAAACGCAGAAATTCTGATTCAATGTAATTTCAAAACGAAATTCAGGGTTGAACTGGATAAGAATTCCAAACCAGGTGAATCAAGTATTCGTGAACATTCGATTGTCTGGCATTCGGTTAAAAAGAAATATTATCTTCTGGCTGATGTAATTCCATTATCACACCCCCTGCATCCCAACACCTATCAAACGGAAATTCATCTCTGGTCCAGCATGAATCTTTCTCATTGGAAATATCATGGTGTGGCAGTGACCATGGGAAAAAAAAGAAACGATTTTGACTTGTACGGTGCCTCAACACCCGCAGGTGCCGCTTTTTTTCAAGGAAAAATATTTGTTCCCTACAGTGCCCGGCGAACAGAAAAGTTTAGAAAAAGATCAATCGGCCTGGCATGGTCCTCTGGGAACCCGGAAGAAATCCCCTGGAAAAAATCGTCAACGCCAATTTCTGATCTCGAAGGTGAAGACGATGATCCTGCTTTAATAAGCTTAGGTGACAATAAAGAAATACATCTCTATCATCGAATTGCAGGACCAGATGGATATCAAATTGTTCATTGTCAATCTAACCAACCCCGCGCGTCAAATTCATGGTCCCATGCAGTTCCTGCAGTCGTACGACCGGATACAGTTCGGGCACAGGAATTGACTGGAGTTGTCGTGATTAATAAGACCATTCACATGTTTGTGATTGAGCATCTTTATAAAAAAGGAATCAGAATTGCCCATCTCTCATCAAAGCAACCTGAAGGACCTTTTGTTCCGATCAAGAACCAAAGCCGATATATCCCGAAATCGAGCCAGCCTGAAAATATTATTTACAGCGGACACATCACGCCTGTTTCGCAAAATGGCGAATTGAAAGCCTTCTTCTGGACTGTAAAACAAACGGGAAAAAGATATGGATTGCTCGGGCACCCAGTTTCTACAAAATGAACTGGCTTAAATCTTCATCTGCAATCACTTCTTTAAGCTGTTTGTAAACATATTTTTCGTCAATATTTAATTTCTTCTTTCGGGTATTCGGTGCAGCGAAACTGATTTCCTCAAGCAATCTCTCCATGATTGTGTATAGACGACGCGCACCAATATTCTGGGTGTTCTGATTGACTTCAAAAGCAATCTTTGCGATGGCTTTAATTCCATCTTCCTTGAAATCAAGTTTAATTCCATCACTTTCAAGAAGCGCGCTGTACTGCCGAGTGAGAGAACTTGTCGGTTCTGTCAGGATGCGAACAAATTCATCTTGAGTTAAATCCTGAAGTTCCACCCGAATTGGAAACCGACCTTGTAATTCAGGCATTAAATCAGCTGGTCGAGTTCGATGGAATGCACCCGCTGCAATAAACAGAATATGATCCGTTTTGATATGTCCATATTTTGTTTGAACCGTGGTCCCTTCCACGATGGGTAACAAATCTCTCTGCACTCCCTGCCTGCTGACATCGGAACTTTTTCCTGATTCCTGAGAGCCACAAATTTTGTCGATCTCGTCAACAAAGACGATACCTGTGTCCTGTGCCAGATTAATCGCTTCTTCGTTAATTGCATCCTGATCAAGCAGACTTTCGGTTTCTTGATCAAGCAGAACTTGACGAGCGTTTGCAACAGTGAGAACTTTTCGGGAACTTTGCTTAGGCATGATTTTTTCAAGCATGCTTTGCATGTCGTTATCCATCTGGTCCATACCCATGCTGGAAAAGACCTGAACCGGGGAATTCCGCTGTTCTACTGTCAGTTCGACTTCCCTTTCTTCCAGTTTGCCGGCAAGAAGCATTTTTCGGAATTTTTCGCGATTTTTTTCAAGCCTTTTCTCGTTTTCTGCGCGAGTTTCGTCATCAGGTTCCCATTCAGAATCAGGAAGCAGAAGTTCAAGAAGACGATTTTCCACACGTGATTTTGCCTGATCAACGACGGCTTCTCGTTTGCGAACCGTAACAAGGTTGACTGATTTCTCAACGAGATCACGAATCATGCTTTCCACATCACGTCCGTAATATCCGACTTCAGTATATTTCGTCGCTTCAATTTTCACAAACGGCGCACCAGTCAGCCTTGCCAGCCTGCGGGTAATTTCTGTTTTACCAACACCCGTCGGGCCAATCATGATGATATTTTTAGGGGTGACTTCTTTACGGATTTCATCAGGAAGCTGCCTCCACCGCCAGCGGTTTCTCAGCGCAATTGCAACTGCTTTTTTGGCATCATCCTGTCCGACAATATATTTATCCAGCTCGGTGACTATCTCACGCGGCGTCATTTCGCGCACGAAATCTCCTCCACTATAATTTCACTATTGGTATAGATATCAATCTCTGACGCAATGATCAAAGATTCTGTTACAATTTCTTTTGCAGAAAGTTTGGAATGACGAACAAGGGCACGGGCTGCTGCCATTGCATATTGTCCGCCAGAACCAATTCCTGTAATTC
>JAJRVU010000102.1 GCA_024277145.1 Planctomycetota bacterium | reverse complement strand
ATTATTATCGATCTTCCTGATCCCAACGATGCCCCGCTTGCAAAATTGTATTCAAAAGGTTTCTACACATTAGCAAAAAGGCGACTTGCTTCTGGCGGTGCAATGGTCACGCAGGCTACAAGTCCGTTACGCTCGCATCAAGCATTTTGGTGCATCGCCCATACCATGCAATCAGTAACAGTTGTTGCAGAAACAGGTGAAGCAAAACTGCATGTTTCACCTTACCACACGACAGTTCCCACGTTTGGTATCTGGGGATTTGTGTTAGCAACACGCCAACCGCACGATGTTACAAAAATCAAACTGAAAGTTCCTACCAAATTTCTCTCTGATGAAATTCTTTCCGATATGTTTCACATTCCCAAAGATATGGGCGAAATTGAAACCCCCATCACCACGCTCAACGATGCAGCGGTTCATCGATTGTATATGCAAGGGTATCACAAATATTTAGATTGAGATAAAAGGATAAAAGGATGAAAGGATGAAAGGATGAAAGGATGAAAGGATGAAAGGATGAAAGGATGAAAGGATGAAATGTCGTATGTAGGCTGGGTAGAGTTTTTGCGAAACCCAGCATTGGGCGTGAAGCGACTTCCTATAAAGTTGAATAGTGGTCACCATAATAGCGCTTTTGAGAATTATTGAAACGAAATCTATATTATTTGAGTTCCATCAGTTCGGTGTTTGCCATCCAGGCAACAAAATATGGTTCTTTAGCATGGGGCTCTTGTATGTAGATTAAAAAAGGTTTATCAAATATCAGCTTGCGTGGTTCTTTTGCAGGAGACGGATCAGATTCACCAAATTCACCAACAATCTGCACTTCTGCTTCGGAAATCAAGACCCCACCCGTTTCATCAATCCTTAATTTGATTGTTTGCTTCGCAGCGTGAATCAACCACAGGTCATTCCGTTGTATATTGATTATATTTTTGTTGTGCAGTTCGTTATACGTCTTTTCTACATTAATTTCCATAATCGGGACAGATAACGTATCGACTGTTTCCAGAAAAAACCGATCATGCAGAACTGATTTATTATTAATACGGTCGCGCGTTTGTTGCAAAGTCTCTGCTAATGTTTTTCCTGATGGAACTTTTGCCAGAATTATTTCGTCCTTTTGATCTCCATCTGTCGTCAAACGAATGACAAAATCATCAGCATTTTTGTAGTGTAGTATTTTTACCTGCTCTTCGAATATGGCTTCACCCGTTTCCTGGTTGGTCTCCGATGGTTTCAACCCAAAGCAATTCACTTTCTGTTTACTCTTTTGCATCTGAAAAGAGATCGATTGTGATAACCGTTCAAAATCTCTATCAAATGGCATCTCTTTTTCAAGGTATGTGTAGAAGGTGAAAGAATTCCTGTCGAGCGAAGGTGGCGAAAGTTTTGGAGAGACATGGGGAAATCGTTCTTTCATCGCTGCGGCAATTTGATCAACCTCGCCACCAGTTGCAAAATAACATTGAGCAGAAAGTGACTTGAGCGGGAAAATAGACCTATTTAATCCATCTGCTAACGGAGGTGAACCAAAGAGCTGAATGGGTTGACCGTTACATTCAGTTTTACGGAAATCATCCCAGGCAATTTGCAATGTGGCACAATAGACAATATTTTTCTCTTGAATGATTTTCCCATACAAATGAGGGACGATGCTGGTTGACATCAGTTTCTCTGCCTGTTGAGTAGCTCCAAACTTTTGAGTTATCCCAAGTCCTCGTTTAGACTCCTCTGGAAAATGTATAGCCATCTCTTCATTATTAAATTTTGCAGCCCTATAACTTGGTGTCATCAAACCAAGAAACAGACCACCAGATATATTGAATAAATCCACTATTCTGACACGCCCATCTGCCCAGAGAGTTGCAGGCAACCGTTTTTCTTCAGGAGAACTTGATTTTTTGTATTCGAGGTAATCCTTTTGAAGTTCGGTTGAAGTATAATCAGCAGGCTCCATCCAATTAATATCTGAGTCAGTTTTTTCCATCAACATCATTGTGTTAGATGTTCCATCAATATAATCTTTAATTTGAAGACAAAACGGACCAGGAAAAGCAGTGCGACTCCCCACGATTGCTAAATAGGGTGTGCAACCAGGAGAGATTTCATTGAACGGAGATGAATAGAGCAATGGAATTTTATCTGCCAGCAGTTTATTGTGGGGACCATTCCATGGCTCATCAAAACGATATTGAGAATATAACTCTTGTCCATCTATAAATGGAAGAATCAAAACCCGCCAACTATGCCACCGACGACCATCCTCACCAAGCACATATGCCGGTGGAAAGCATTGATACTTGTCATGGTAATTGTGAAATGCCAGCCCAATTATTTTTAGATGGCTACGGTTTTCTGATTTATGGACTGCATAACGTAAAGACATTACAGCAGAATAGCCACCCAACACTAACCCAAGGAAAACCAAAACCAGAACAGACCGAACCACCCAGCGACGTTTTGTTTGAACAGGTTGAATAGTAGCGATCATGGCTATCTCCTGGCATTCTCACACTCCACACTTATATCAATCCTCTATCGCGACAATCTCCATCTTTAGCGTTCCCGTAGGAATTTCCACTTCGCCACTGTCGCCCACTTTTTTGCCGACAAGTGCTTGGGCAATCGGACTACTGGTAAGGATTTTCATTGGCTCGGTACTGTAATCTTCTTCGCCAGGACCGACTAATTCGTAGCGTTCTTCCATATCATCGGACAGGTCTTTGATTGTTACTATCGAACCAAAGTTGACAACCCCTTTGGGCATATCAGACTTATCTGCAATAAAGCAGTTGCCCAGTTTTTGTTTCAAGACATCAATTTTTCGTTGTGTCATTCCCTGTGTTTCTCGTTGTCCGTGATATTCGGTATTCTCTTTAAGGTCACCTTCTGCGCGTGCCTCTGCAATTTTCTCTGCAATGAGAGGCATTACTTCTTCTTCTAACACACGAATTTCTTCTCGAATTTTATCGTAACCTGCACGAGAAATTGGTTGCCGTTCCATAATCATCATCTTCCTTGCAGCGGTTTTCATGCTGCGTAACTAACCCGGACAATCCGGAACCAAAGTGGGATGTCGTAGCCGATGTCGCAAGACTTCGGGCATTCGACGCTGTCCCTAAATTCGACCTCCCGAAATCTTGCGACATCGGCTACAACCTTATTCAACTCGATCAATCGGAATTTTTCTGCGCAATTTTCACAGAATCTCATTGATAAGAGAATAACTACTTTTATTGAAACAATAAACAAGAATGGGAGACAGTACAGACTGTCCCCCTTCATGTTTGTTCATACAATTATTGTAACCAATCCGCGTAACGTCAACCAGTGAAATCTAAAAATTGTACAATTATACGGCTGTGAAAGAAATTACCATAGATGATATTGACAGGCTGCAGAAGGGTGCCTTCTTTGCGTTGAAGACAAACGCTGATAAGTTCAGCTATGATATCTGCTTCCCTGTCAAGGAAAAACCGTTAGCGCGGTTTTTTGGTGAGGGACATCATCTTGCGTGCCCGTTCTTGTGCTTTGAACTTTTCACTGAACTCTTCATCAGTTATTGCAGGAAGTTTTTTTGATTCTTCAAGGGCAGCAGTCGCCTGT
>JAJRVU010000101.1 GCA_024277145.1 Planctomycetota bacterium | reverse complement strand
TGGGACTGGTTTCCTGAAAAACTGTTTGAGAAAATGGTCGAACGAAGATCGCTCGGCACCGCTTGCTCGGAGGATCTTGTTCGATAAAACAGTTTTTAGAATACAATATACGTCAAGATGTGTTTGCTGAGACGCTTACATCTTTTTAACGTGGTAAATGTTTCAATTCCTGATTATGGGTTAAATGGCACCGGAACAGGTGAAATAAAGTGGCATCATGAAAATGGCATACAGTTTCACATTGAAGACATATCTGGCTCGACAATTGGATTCCGTAAGCCTGCTGACACCACTAACAAAGTAGGATCAGTTCAGGATACTTCTAGTGAACCAGCACTTGAAGCACATATTGAAGATACAGAAGACATAATTCGCGTATATGGTCTCATTAGTATAGAACCCAAACCTGAAAGCATATGGGAATCAGAGACTCCAGATTCCTCTCCGAAAATGATCTTTGAGGGGTCGGCCTTGCTCGCAAAAGTGAATATTAAGCAAAACTCTGAAATTTC
Source organism: Planctomycetota bacterium (assembly GCA_024277145.1). Taxonomy (GTDB): domain Bacteria; phylum Planctomycetota; class Planctomycetia; order Planctomycetales; family Planctomycetaceae; genus JAJRVU01. The sequence continues at coordinate 3,999 of JAJRVU010000101.1, read as the reverse complement.
ATTCACACACGAAACAAAAGGTGAGACACGTTTATTGATTTCAGATTTTTCGCTTCATCTATGGCCTGATTCTGAAGAGATTAAATGGCATCTTGGTACGAATCTTAATGAAACTATGCGACGTTTCTGTCCACTTTCTATTGATCCATTCCTAACTCTTTATTCCACTAATAATAATATTCATAAAATTGATCGAGAAGCATCATGGTTGGTTTTTGATTCTACGATGATGCCCAAAATAATAAATATTTGGTACACACCAGATGAATGCATGGATGTCTTAAGCCTTTTATCGTTCTTAATTGGAAAACGACTTAAATTTTTATGGATGGACCAATCACTTGATGATTCGCAAATCATAAGAACATATTATGGAGCACAAAATATTGACGATAATCAGAAAGGATACCTTGGATATCAACCAATTCCGTTTAAAACATTAGAATATCGCCAGCAGGTTACAGGAAGTTTACCGGCACTATATAAAAAATATAGATCATTGAGAAAATTCATATTTCTGGATTGGATAGTTGGACCACTTTGGTACGCGAGGAAAGCTTATTTGAATGATAACCTTAGTTTTGCCTGTTTATCACTTGAACGGTTTGCAGCAGCTCATAAGAACTTTATAAAGAACAACCCCGGTCAACAAACACCAAAAAAGAAATTCTTGACACGTCAACAATTGGAAAATCTTAAGCAGGTATTCCAAAGCGCTATAGAAACAAAAAAACTTATCCTTGATGAAAATAAAATTAAAATAATCGAAGATAAAATTGGCAGTTTCAATCAAAAAACAAATCCTGACATGCTAATTGCAGCTTTAGAATTCGACGGTCTCACAGTCAGCGATCAGGAATTAGAAGTTATAAAAAAGAGGAACGATTGTCTTCATGGCCGACAAACGCTACAAGGTTCCGATTATCAAGATGAAATAAATCGATTTGACACGTTAAGGACATTAATACACAAAGCAGTTCTGGCACGTCTCGAATACCGAGGACCGTATATAGATTATGCAGCACGCCCTTCGAGTGGTGAGTTTCCTATAAATAATCTGGGAGATGAGTTAAACAACGATATATAAGTTGAATATAAATCCCCCTTCATCCATAAATAACTTTCATATCCGGGCGTTCTGTGCAGAAATAGTGAACCCAGATGTAAGCGTGACTAAAAAAAACAGCAACTAATCCAGACCAGGAAGCCCCTGCAACAGGGATGATCCAAAACAGGAGGAAAGCGAAAGTATACATTGAGTTACTGGAGAATCGAAATATTCCGTCATTGACCATTGGAAGATGACGAAATTTTTCATCAAAGTGATCTGCACCAGATGCCCTGCTCATTCCAAAATAACGGATCACGGAATAAAAAGTATATCCTGCAGGGATTGCAAACAGGGTACATATTATAATACGTGATGCGATATCCAATTTGAATGAGTCATGATCAGCAATAGACAGAAAGATCAGCGGAGTTGGCCGAGAAATAAATAATAAAAAGAACAGGATACGATAGAGCAGGAATCCTTTCGAGCCAAAGTTATTTGTAACGAATCCGAAGCAGAGTTCACTTCGCCAAGCTAACCAAACATAAACCTGATGGAGAATGGGAATTAAAAGTGTGATAATCAACCAGTTCTTTGCATTAGTTTCGCAAAAATGAATTTCAGACAAACGATTATAATCGACATTAAAAAAGACAAAAACAATCAACAGAATTAGGGAAATAAGATGAATTAACTGTCCCTTAAAAAAGTAGCTTGGTTTCAGAAAGGTCATTTTGGTCATCTATTTTCCCTCTTTTTAAATAATATTATTTTTCAACTTTTGAAATAAATTCTGGTGGAACCTGATCTGCCAGCCAGATTTTTTCATTGCCATGATAAAAATTGATCTTCTTTGAGTTCGCCCCTTTTGCATCAACTTTAAGAACAATCGGCTGACTGTCTTTTCTACTCCCCACCATAATTGCAGTTTCCAAATCCTGTGAAAGATGCACGTACTGCCGATTCATCGGCAGAAGCCCAGTTTTCATAATCAATATTGCGGTTTCTCGGGCGGTTCCATGATAAAGAATATCAGGTGGCGTTATCGGCTCTTTTATGATTTTACTTTTAAGGGAATGGCCATAAAGACATCGAATTCGATCCCCAGAAATTTCATGTCTTTTCTTTTCACTCTTTTCGATCATTAATTCCAAATTAGCTTGAGTAAGATTTTTCCATTCCTTTCTCCGTTGGCACAAGTTTTCAAGCAGATTTTCAATGGAAGTCCACCCTTCCCCGTCCAATTCCAGATTGTATCGTGAAGGATTATGCCTTAATGCATAGGAAATCACTTTGCTAAGTTTTTTGTTATTCATGTTTATTTTCAATTGTAATTGTAAATGCGTGAGTACGGTTTATTATGGAACCCTCATTTAGAATCATTTCTAAATGTTAAGGAAATCTCGAATACCATCAATAAAGGAAAAGATATTACCAGAATCTATTCGGTTCGGCAAATTATTCAACAAACACTCAAAACATAAGGAATTTCTTGATACAGAATCCAACGCCGACAGTGTCATTTCATCCGGAAGAGCAATATTTTCTGGATTAACAGAAATAAATCTCTTACAATTCAATAAGTGAATTCAGGAAAGAGATGTTCCAAAATAAATTCCAGAATACAATCGCATGAAGAAACGAATAAAAATAACGATCTGGACCATTGTTGCGATATTGTTTCTCGCTCCAATTATTCTTCCCCGGTTTGAGCCGTGGACGTGGACAGAACTCAACTGTGTACATGCAGAAATTAATATCAAAACAGGGAAAGCTCGGTATTCTAGCTATTTATGGTACATGAAAATCTCTGAGCGGATTGAAGAGACGCCTTTGTCACTGACTCTTCAAGGTGAAACCATTGATATTAAAGAAATTCAATCCTGGCGATTATTTCATTCTTCTTCTCCGGGAATCAATCACTCCCCACATTATCTGTTTGGCGCAGCGTTATCCCAGGCAAAAGAGTTGGATATCATTGTAGAAAATTTAAGTTTGTCACCGGAACGCAAAAAAGAAATAGCGAGGAAAATTCTCACGCTCTGGCAAGAATCAGAAGACTATGGTAGTGCAAGCGATTATTTAACATCCATTTCAGTATCTGGAGAACCGGACAGTGAAAACCAATCTGAATTTTATATTTTCAAGTAATCCGAAACATTGATTCTCCTCATTCTAAAACTGTTCCTTCTCGAATCTTAATGTATATTTTCCAGCTTTTTAATATTTTTTTCAGAATCAACTTGACTGTCAGACAATTTATCGGTTAATATTTTGACATATAGGAATATTTGGTAAATCACTTCTCATATCAGAAAACAAGTTGAATATCATTATGGAATCAAATCTCAGTCGAAGAGAACGACAAATCATGGATATTATTTACGAAATGAATGAAGCTTCAGCTTCTGAAGTTGTTCAAGCTATAGAGGATCCTCCCAGCCGTACAGCAATTCGAACAATATTGGGAATCCTGGTTGATAAAGGATTTCTGGTGTTTCGAAAAATGGGCCGTGAATACATTTACAAGCCTACAAGTCCTCGCAAAATAGCAGGTCAATCGGCATTTCGGCGAGCGATCAAAACTTTTTTTGATGGTTCTTTAGAAGAAGCGCTCGAAGCTCACTTTGCAGATCCAAAATCTGAAATAGCTGAAGAAGAAATGAAACGTTTGATGAAGCTCATAAAAAACAAGCGTAACAAGGAGAAATCATAATAATGTCTACTCTCAATGAATTCATAATTAACTTCAATTGGCAAAATTTTGCAACACATTTTTTAGCTTCAGTTCTCATTTATGGAACTTTATTTTCGCTGATCATCTTATTCAGTATGAAATTCATCAATAAAATTTCGCCTGAAAATCGACACCACATTTGGTTTTTCTCTCTAATCGCTTTGTGGGGAATCCCTGTTTTTTCCTTTGTCCTTCCAAGTTGGAATCAATA
>JAJRVU010000100.1 GCA_024277145.1 Planctomycetota bacterium | reverse complement strand
TGATTATCAATCTGCTTATTGTCCTCAACCCTGAAAACATTCTCGTTAATAGAGACAAGTATGATTAATCGACGTGGAATTGCAGTTTCACCTGGAGTGGTGTCTGGTCCTGCGCTGATATTAGGCAATGAAGATTTTCGTGTTCCGAAATTACTCGTAAACGTTGATGCAGTTGAGACAGAACTTGCCCGTTTTCATGTTGCACTGGAATCGACTTACAAAGAGATTTCAGAAAATGAAAAAATGGCAACCGAACGTCTTGGTAAACAGTACGGTGCCATCTTTGCTGCTCACCTTCAACTGGTTCAGGATCCCAAGCTGATTGGTGAAATTGAGGAATTGGTTCGCAATAGTCATTATTCTCCTGAATTTGCGACGAGTCGCGTTTTAAGAAAGTTTGCCAAAGTCTTCCAAAACCTGGGAAATACTTATCTTGCTGAACGAGGTGCAGACCTTTTTGATCTGGAAAAGAGAATCCTGAGACACCTTTTCGGTAAATCCAGAACTGCGCTTGATAATATCAAAGAACCGGTTGTGATATTGGCACACGACCTGACTCCCAGTGAAACTGCCAACTTGAACCGTGAGTTTGTTCTCGGGTTTGCTACAGAGGTTGGTGGTCATACAAGCCATACTGCAATTCTTGCAGGGGCACTGGAAATTCCAGCGGTTGTCGGAGTGGGGAATTTCCTGACTGATATCTCTGGTGGTGAAACTATCATTATTGATGGAACCCTGGGCGAAGTGATCATCGATCCGGATGAAGAAACAGCGACACGCTTTAAAGCTTCCATGCTTAAGCATCAATCAGTAACCGAAAGGCTTCTTTCCCTGCGTCCGTTAAGAGCAGAAACGACCGACGGAACACGAATTCAAGTCATGGGGAATATTGAATTTCCTGAAGAAGTGGATCACTGCACGGAAAGAGGTGCAGATGGAATCGGACTTTATCGTACCGAATTCCTTTATCTGGAACGGGACAAGGAGCCAACGGAAGAGAATCATTTTGAGGCTTACCAGAAAGTGATCTCTAAGACAAAAGAGAGGCCAGTGATCATTAGAACACTGGATCTGGGTGCGGATAAAATTCCGAGTGATTTCGTTGAAATCATTGGAAAACAGCCAAATCCGGTACTGGGATTGCGGAGTATCAGGCTTTGTTTACGCAACTTGCCATTGTTTAAAACGCAGTTACGCGCTATACTTAGAGCAGCAGTTGAGGGTGATGTCAGGATCATGTTTCCCATGATTACATCACTATTGGAGCTACGTCAGGCCAAGATGATTCTCTCGGATGTGGTGGAAGACCTCGAATAAGAAGGAATTCCATTCAAGCGAGATGTTCCGGTTGGCATGATGGTCGAGGTTCCGGCTGCAGTCATGCTTGCTGAGGAATTTGCCCGGGAAGTTGACTTTCTCTCTATCGGCACGAATGATTTAATCCAGTATACACTGGCGGTTGATCGTTCTGACCCGAACGTGGCGAGTTTATATCGTCCGGGGGATCCTTCTATTCTCCGTATGATTTGTATGGTGATCAACGCAGCAAGTAAACATAATATTCCTGTGACAGTTTGTGGTCAAATGAGTTCCGACCCGAAGTTTATTCCTCTTCTTCTCGGGTTAGGATTGAGGCAGATCAGTGTCACACCATTGGCAATACCAGAACTAAAGGAAGTCATTAGAAATCTCAGTCTTGATCAGGCAGAAGAAATTGCAAAACATGCTCTTCAGCTTGAAGTGGCTCGAGATGTCGAAAACTATTTAAGGGGAGAGTTACTAAAAATTTGTCCTGAAATTATGGTTTAGTGCCTGATTCAGGTTTAGCTCTTCGAAGAATACATTTAAGCAGAATACAGTTAAGAGATACATTTTTAATGAAACGATAACACGTTGAATCTTGAAAGTTGATCAGGCGAGTTCCTGAAATCAATTTAAGATATTCAACTTTGAAAACAGGTGGTTAAAACCACAAAACTAATTTAAGGTTTTTTAACGGTGCGGAATCGTCTTCAACCGCAAAACTTGATCAGGGGCCATCAGGACCAGTTGATTTTAAATTCAAAGTCAGCTTGTTGTGGTGGAATTGCGTATGCTTCTTTAGTACCTGTTACTTTAAAAACAGTGAAACAGGCAGAAATGCGTTCCCTCCAGAAGATTAATACAAGAAATTCAGTTGCTCACATATCAATTGAACCTGCTTTTCAATCCCCTAAAATGCATAGTCGCTTAAATTATGAAAGTGGGAATGCTACTCAATCTAATTCTGGAAAATATTCCGGGTTGGGTATTCGACAAAATAAAAGCACGAGTGGTTCAACTACCAGAAATGCAAACAAGAAGTCGCAATTGAATTTCAAAACTAGCTCTGGATTTCCAGATTATTCAAATAAATATTCCACTGAATTTCATTTCGGGAGAAGTTTCTTCCGGGGCGTAAAGAACTTGGGATATCCTGAAAAATCAATGGGGAATCAAGTTAACCTGAAGACGAATGATTACAACTTGCAAATTGCTGCAAATAATCCTCTCTTGAATTCCAGTAAAGGTCTGCAATTTTGTGAAAACAAAATATTTTTCCTGAATGAGAATTCTTCTCTAGTCGCTGAAAGAGTGATTTATCGACAGCTATCGCATTCCGTAATCCGCACCAATCGTCCAGAGAGACGAAAGGTGAATTATGAAAAAAGAAATGCTTATCAATGTTCTTCAATCGGAAGAGAGCAGAATTGCCATTGTTGAAGATGGCATTCTGGAAGAACTTTATGTGGAACGGAACAGCCTGGAGAATTATGCTGGCAATATCTATAAGGGTAAGGTCGTTAATATCGAGCCGAGCATACAGGCTGCCTTTGTTGATTTTGGTGTTGGCCGAAACGGTTTTCTCCATATCAGTGATGTTGAGTACCAATACTACAAACACCTGATGCCCGAAGGGGATGAAAAAAACCGGAATGGTACACAAAGTCGATTCCGCAAAGGAAAAGACAGTAAAGGCCGGCCTCGCTCAAAACCGAATGAGCGGAACCCCAGGAATAAGCCCCCAATTCAGGAAATTTTTAAACGGGGAAGCGAAGTTCTGGTACAGGTCATTAAAGAAGGTCTTGGAAAAAAAGGACCTACTCTTTCTACTTACATCAGTATTCCCGGACGATATCTTGTTTTGATGCCCGGCCTTCAAAGGGTTGGTGTCAGTCGGAAAATTAATGATGAAAGCATTCGCAGGAATTTAAGAAAAAGTTTGATTGAACTGCGACCTCCTTCCGGGCTCGGATTCATTATTCGTACTGCTGGTATTGATCGTGCCCAGAAAGATCTCCAGCGAGATTTAAATTACCTGCTCAGGTTATGGCGCACAATTGTCAGGAGAATTAAAAAATCTCCCGGACCTGTCGATATCTACGAAGAAAGCGACATGATTATCCGCACGATTCGTGATATCTATAACAGCGAAATTGATGCAGTCTGGATTGATGAACCGGAAGCTTATGAACGTGCACGGGAATTCATGAAAATTGTTATGCCCAAGCAAGTGAACCGAGTTAAACTATATGAAGGTAAAGATTCCATCTTCCATAAATATGAACTGGAAGACGAAATCGTGAAAATTCAGAATCGTCACGTTCCACTCAAAGGGGGTGGCTCTATTGTGATTGATCAAACCGAAGCTCTTGTTGCTATTGATGTTAATAGTGGTAACACACGCGTTGATGACAATGCTGAAGAGACCGCTTTTCAGGTAAACCTGAAAGCTGCAGAGGAAATCAGTCGACAGATTCGTCTTCGTGATCTCGGGGTAGTCATCGTGAATGACTTCATTGACATGCGTGAAGAAAGGCATCGGCGAGCAGTCGAAAAAACATTGAGAAATGCGGTCAAACGGGACCGTGCTCGTACGAAAGTTTTAAGAATCAGTCCATTCGGCTTGATCGAAATGACTCGACAGCGAATCCGTCCTTCCCTCAAAAGAAGTATTTATACGGATTGTCCGGTCTGCAGTGGGTCCGGTTTGGTTAAAACTGCCGAAAGTATGGCTATTGAAGTGATCAGAATACTGATTACCACGGCTAATAATCAGAATATCCACAAAATTGTTGTTGATATCCACGAGCAGGTTGCGAACTACCTGAATAACAAAAAAAGGCGGGAAATCTCTATTTTGGAAGAGCGAAGCAATGTCGTTATCAGCGTTAATGCCCTTCCTGATGTGGTTCCCGAGCACCTCAGCATCAAAACATTTGATGATATTGGTGCAGAGATCAGAAATACCGGGCTGATAGCCTCGAAATGATTTGAACAAATCATTATGATGGTCCATTCAACAAAAAGAATGGGGAACCTATGTATACACGGTTCCCTGTTAGTTCTGTTTAAAAATATGATGTTTGCCTGATCATTCCAGATATTGGAAAATTCAGATCAAGCGAATGTTTTGAATGTATATAAATAAATTAAGAATAGAATTTGAGTTCTGAAAGAGATTGAAAATGTTTGCTGTTATTACTGATGGAAGCCATCAATACCGAGTGCAGGAGGGTGATACTCTCCAAGTTGATTACCGTGCATGATCTTCCAAAGGAGATGCGATTGCATTTGAAGAAGTTCTTCTTGCCAATGGAGGGGGTCCCAGCGTTGTCGGACAACCAACAATTGAAGGTGCTAAAGTAGAAGCTCTTGTTCTTATTCCTGAAGTCAAAGGGGAAAAACTTGAGATTCAGAAAATTCGAAGAAGAAAAAATTCACGACGTCACACCGGACATCGTCAAAAATATACTTCGGTAAAAATTCAGTCAATTGAAGTTCCAGGATTGGAAATCAAAACTGAAACATCGGAATCATAACGATAAAATCATCAAGCCTTAACAAGGCACCAAATATTCGACTAGCGATAACTTGATCAATGTTGATCAAGACTTTTTTAAATCTGTTTTAATTCAGTGAATCGAAACGGCTTCTCAATTTTTAAAGAAGCTGTGCCCTTTTATTTAACATCAGGGTGCGAGTGCTGAACAGAAAAGGAACTGAACGTGTCAAAAATTTCTGTAAAAGATATTCTGGATTGTGGTGTTCACTTCGGACATCGAACTTCTCGCTGGAATCCAAAAATGAGGCCATACATTTATGGTCGTCGTAACCTGATTCACATTATTGATGTGAAAGAAACAGTCCGAGGCATTTTAAGAGCACAAAAGTATCTTAAAAAAGTGGCAGCCTCTGGAAGTCTTATCCTCTTTGTCGGAACTAAACGACAAGCTATTGATCCCATTAAAATTGTTGCTGAAGCATGTGGCATGCCTTACGTAACTGAAAGATGGTTGGGTGGAACGTTAACCAACTTCCGTACAATTCGCAGTCGGCTGAGAAGGTTGGAAGAACTTGAAGCTCAGGTTGAGAGTGGAGAGATTCTGAATTATTCCAAAAAAATGCAATCAACCTTAAACCGGGAACGTACGAAAATTTTCCGAAACCTGAATGGGATTCGAAACATGAATCGTCTTCCTGAAGCCGTGATTGTTGTTGATCCTAAAAAAGAGAAGAACTGTGTGCATGAAGCAACTCTTGTTGGCGCAAGAGTCATCAGTCTGATTGATACAGATTCTGATCCTGATGTTGTTGATCTTCCTATTCCGGGTAATGATGACAGTATTCGCTCTATCCGCTTGATTCTGGATTACCTTGCAAATGCAATTCTTGCAGGGAAAGGAAATCTTCCTGAGGAAGAGAAAGGTGACGCTCCTGAGGCTGAACCTAAAGCAATTCCATCCCTCTGAGTAATAATATTGGGATGCTTGAACTTATCGGATCGAAGTAATCAGGGCGTGATTGGAATAATTAATTCCGTCTGGCGGTCAGGTATAGCATCGATTGCCGGAAAGTAATTGAATATCTGTTTTAAACAACTAATTTATTTTATCAAACGAATCAATAATAGGAGAAATCCAACAATGGCTGAAATCTCAGCAGGTGCAGTCAAATCATTGCGAGAAAGAACAAATTTACCTTTAATGCAATGTAAAAAAGCATTAGTCGAAGCCAATGGCGACGAAGATGCTGCAATTGACATTCTCAAAAAACAGGTTTCCGGCTTGAAAGAAAAACGAGCTGGAAATGATACCACTGAAGGACGTGTTTTCATTGATGTGGCAGAAGATGGTTCCGTAGGATACCTGGTGGAAATCCAGTGTGAATCGGCCCCTGTTGCAGGTGGTGAAGACTTCCTGAAGTATGGAAACCTTCTTGTCAAACAATTAAAGGAAGGTCCGGGAGCTGATTCTGTTGAAGCGTTACTCTCACAGGATTCCGTGGATGGCAGTGGCCAGAAACTTTCTGAAATATTTGACGAAATGGTCAATAAAATTCGTGAGAAAATTGTTGTCGCACAAGCCGTTAAAGTGGATGGTCCTGTCGGTGGATATGTTCATCATGATGGCAAAACAGGTGTCCTGTTCCAGGTTGATGGAGATTCTTCTGATACCAGCATCCTTCGTGATGTCGGAATGCACATCGCTGCACTTTCGCCTACAGTCTGTAATATTGAAGATTTGGATCAGGCTGCAATTCAAGCTGAAGTTGATCGCCTGACTGAAGAAGCAAAATCAACAGGAAAGCCTGAAAACATTATCAGCAAAATTGTCGAAGGACGAATGAATAACTTCTATACAGATCAGGGAGTTTTATCTGTTCAGGCATTTGCTAAAGATGATTCCAAAACAGTCAGCCAGGTTCTTTCTGAGAACGGTTTTACTGCTAAATCATTCATTCGGGCACAAATTGGTTAATATATAATCTTATAGACAGATTTTTAACTGATTGAGAAACATTTTATAATATCCCGGCCGGTCACTTTCGAGTCACCGGCTTTTTTATTACAAATATCCTTAAGTAATAGGGTGTAATTGTTATTAAACCCAGAGTCGTACAAAGATAGAGCCGACACTCTTTTTTCGTTACTACACATTCAATGCAGGAATTAATTATGTCTGACAATGAAGGATCATCATATAAACGAGTTCTGTTAAAACTGAGCGGAGAAAGTTTTTGCAGGGCAGGAGAATCTGGCATCAGCATGGTCGATGTCGGTTCCATTTCTGAACAGATTAAAAAAGTTGTTGAATCGGGTGTTCAACTTGCAATTGTTTGTGGTGGCGGGAATATCCTCCGGGGAAAAGAATTTGCAGCCGTCAGCGCTCAAATCAATCCCTCTTCAGCCCATTACATGGGAATGCTAGCAACGGTCATTAATGGATTGGCCCTTCAGGATGCTTTGGAAAACATCGGTGTTCCAACTCGTTTGCAATCTGCAATTCGTATGGAAGGTGTTGCAGAACCTTTTATTCGCAGACGATGTGTTCGCCATCTGGAGAAAGGTCGGGTTGTGATTCTTGCAGCAGGAACAGGAAGCCCGTTTGTCACAACGGATACAGCAGCAGCATTACGATCTCGTGAAATCGAAGCAGACGTTCTTCTTAAAGGAACAAAAGTTGATGGGGTTTATTCTGAAGATCCCAAAAAGAATCCCCATGCAGTTCGATATTCAGAAATTTCCTACCAGGATGTCCTTCATCAAAACCTTGAAGTGATGGATGCACAGGCGATTCATCATTGCATGGAGCATGGAATTCCTATTGTAGTTTTCAATTTCCAGAAAAAGGGAAATATTGAACGAGCCGTTGCGGGTGAAAAAATGGGGACTCGTGTTTGCAGCCAGTCAGAATTACGGAAATAAAGCCTTATACCGGCGAATTTCTGGCAGATCCCGTTTACATCTTGTTACATCAATTAAGCTGACATATATTAGAAATAGTTCAAAACTTAACTTGGTTTAAGAACCACTAGTAAAACTCAACGAAATCATCAATCAGGGAGATCTATTATGGACCAGGACGAAATTCTTCTGGACGTAGAAGAGAGAATGGAAAAGGCTGTTGAGATATTTCATACTCAATTGCAAGGACTCAGGACCGGACGAGCCACCCCTGGCTTGATTGATTCAATTCGTGTTGATTATTACGGATCGCCAACCCCGCTTAAACAAATTGCAAACATCAGCGTTCCTGAACCTCAGCAGATTTTAATCCGTCCTTTTGAAGTGACGATCATTGGTGAAATCAACAAAGCTATCCAGGCAAGTGATGTGGGGCTGTCTCCTAATTCTGATGGCCGAGTTATCCGCCTGAATATTCCTCCTCTTTCTACAGAACGTCGAAAGCAACTTGTCTCTCGCGTGAAAGAAATTGCAGAAGAAGCCCGTGTTTCTATCCGTAATATTCGAAGGGACGCAAACAAGCATGCAGATCAGGCACAGAAAGACAAAACCATGAGTGAAGATGAACGGGATCATACAAAAGATGAAGTTCAGAAATTCACAAAAACTTATGAAGGTAACGTCAATAAACAGGCAGCCGATAAAGAAAAAAATGTGATGGATGAGTAATCTCGTAACTCTGGGATTTTCCCAATTCCACTAAATGCAAAACAGTAGAACCAGAAGCCTCTATTTAAACAGATGGGGGCTTTTTTTGTTTTAAAAAATGAAAGCTCTTTTTTGCGCAACCGTTACAATACATTCAGTTTGAATACCAGATATCTGGTAATTTAACACTTCTATCTTAACAGTTCGACATAGATACCCACGGGTAAACCCGTGGTCCTTTTGCCATTACAACTGCAGTCGCAGTTGACCTGAATCCTGATCACCTTGATGGGATACGTAGTGTTTGATGGTTTCTTCATCAACTCCTACGCTACTAACGAAGTAGCC
>JAJRVU010000006.1 GCA_024277145.1 Planctomycetota bacterium | reverse complement strand
TTGGGAGTTGAATTTTTGATAAAAGGGGTAGAATGGGATTGCCTTAAATCTGATGTACAGATATAAGAAACTCTGCTGAGAGATAGCTTGTTGGGTAGAGAACAATTGCTTCATTAATAATGAGGCCTAAACATATACAGCGTTCAGGTTCTATTCTACTATGAATTCTATAGAAGAAACGACTTCTTTGTCATACGACCTCTTTCAAGAGGCTGAGCAGGAAGCGGAAAAACATAAATGGATTGAGAGCCAGAAAAACGGTTTTGATGTCGGTCACCACGCGATAAATCACTGGTACGACGTACACTGGCCCCTTTATTGCAGATCAAAAAGACTGGAACATCTTCAGGGAATCTGCAGGTGGGATCACCTCGGGGGAAATGATTTCGGGTTGATTCGCCACCTGATTGAGTCAAACGATTTATTACTCGATCGAATTCTGGACCGTGTTCTGGTGGGATATGAAAATCTGGATTTAATCAACTGGTCACTCGATTGGGGACTTTCCCTCGACAATGTGATGAAAATTCTCTCTCAATTGGACGTGAACCGTGCAAGACTCGACCCCGTCCAGTCATAAAGAAAATTCCCCCGCTTCTGATTCTTCTTCGCATCAACTTTTCTCCGGTCTTCGGATCGTTAGCTTCTGCACGCTATTAAGCCGAATCCTCGGTTTAGTACGTGATATGTGGATGGCTGCCTTATTCGGAAATGGCCTGATTCTGGATGCTTTCACCCTGGCGTTTCGCCTTCCCAATCTGGCCAGAAGACTGTTCGGGGAAGGAGCACTCACCGCTGCATTTCTTCCCATGTTTGTCAGGGAAATGGAAAACGAAGGAAAAGAATCCGCGTGGAAACTGGCATCTGCCGTCCTGACATCACTTGCAACATTACTTTGCCTGATTGTCCTGATCAGTGAACTGCTGATTGCAGGCTTCAGTTTTTTTACGGATATCTCTCACGAGAACCAGCTATTACTCGGTTTGATCGCTGTCATGCTTCCCTACCTTATCCTGATTTGTATTGCTTCCCAGATCAGTGCCATCTTCCATGCGTTAGGACATTTCACCTGGCCTGCGTTATTGCCCATCCTGATGAATCTCATCTGGATTCTGGGTTTAGGATTGGTCACGTTCCTGTTTGAATCTGATGTCGCTCGAATTTACGGCATTTCATCGTTTATTCTTTTAGCAGGTGTGGTTCAATTACTGGCACCTCTTCCTGCACTTAAAAAAATGGGGTTCCGCTATTTACTTTCATGGAATCAATCGAAAGAGAAAGTCAAATTGATTGTGCTTGCCATGCTTCCGGTTGTGGTGGGACTTTCAGTCACCCAATTGAACACGATGGCTGATTCTTTGATTGCCTGGTTTCTATCTGAGGCTTCATCGGGGACTTCCACCTCGGCTTTCCTTCCCGATCTTTCTTCAGGAACTGCAGCTGCCCTTTATTTTGGGCAACGTTTATATCAGTTTCCACTCGGAGTTTTTGGAGTTGCACTGGGAACCGTTTTATTTCCGTTGCTTTCTCGTCATGCAGAAAAAAAAGATTTTGAATCGCTCAAAAAAGATTTGCTAATGGGGCTTCGTTTGATTTTTATTATAGGAATCCCAGCCAGTGCTGGCCTTGTCATCCTGGCAGAGCCTGTGACGAAACTGCTGTTTGAAAGAGGCCATTTTGATGTTGAAGATACGCGCCAGACATCTGAAATGGTGGCCGCCTATGGTTGCGGAGTCTGGGCATATTGCTGTTTGTTAATTGTTCATCGGGGATATTATGCCCTTGATGACCGGATCACGCCCTTGCGGTTTGGAATGTTAAGTGTTGTCCTGAATCTTTGTTTGAATTTTGCATTAATGCCTTTGTGGAAAGGGACTGGCCTTGCGCTGGCGACATCATTTTCGGCCATGATTCAAGCTCTTCTTGTCACTCTTTACCTTCAAAAGCACGTTGGATCATTTGATTGGAAAAATCTTGGAATCACCATCATGAAATCGTGCATCGCAACAATGATTATGAGTTGGGTCTGTTTTGAAATATTGGAATGGAATGGTAATCCAATCGGAACATCAGCCCTGATACTGGTTTTAACTGAAGCAATCGGAGCAGCGGTTATCTGTTATTTTGTTCTCGCAAAATTATTTGGTTTGGATGACCTTTGGCTGTTATTTCCTTCCAAACGAAAAAAGCCGACCAGATAATTCCGGCCGGCTATTCGTTTTGCTAAAAGCTTTTACAATGTTTCACGATTCACGAAGCCTTGTTCCTACTGAGAACAAGATGAATCCAGCCATTAACACCATCGGTATGATCAGAAAATGACTCAACCCAATACTGATATCCCAGAACAAAAGAACTGGAAGTAAAGCAAGAGTTATTAATTGAAGCAACATACCAATATATTGTTTCATGATTTCCTGTTCGCTAATGATTTAAACACTTTAAAATTCTGCAAGGAATTATTTGAAATCGCTGGCAGTCACTTTGATGACTCCCAGATCAATCGTTTCACCATCTTTAACAACGATATCAAATCCTCGTTTTGATTTTTTTGCATTATCAGAATCAAGCGAAACGTAACCTGCTTTTTCTTGCCAGACTCGGAACTTTTGTTTTCCTGCAGGAATATCTTTGATTTCAAATTTGCCGTTTGAATCCGTTACAGTTCCATAAGGATGATTCAGAACTAACCAGTAAGCCTGCATCCATGGATGAATATCACATTTCACTTGAACAGGAAGTTTTTCAGATTTACGGTTCTTGACCATAATCCCTGTTTGGTCATTGGGCTTCAAAATTTTATTGACAGCATTATTTTTGAAAGGAAATGAGTGGAAGTTATGGGAACAATTGTCAGCAGAAATGACATGCACCACCTGATCAGTTCTTACAACCAACGTATGTGGGATAAACTTGCAACCTTTCTGATCAAACAGGAGTTCCTTTTTTTCACTCTTTTTAAGATCAGGGTGAATTTTTTTGGATTTAGTCATGTAAATAAAGATATGAGCAACCCCGTT
>JAJRVU010000099.1 GCA_024277145.1 Planctomycetota bacterium | reverse complement strand
GTTTAGTTGAAAAGTCCGAATCGACGGACGAGGGGCCGCATCGTGTTATGCTGGAAGAAATTTCACAAATTCTAAAGCTGAAAACTGTTCCAGAATTATATTTCGTTGAATTAATCAGCAGTCCGTTTCTATTTGGTGTTGTGCGTCCGCGAGTGGTCATTCCGATGATTCTGATCAAGGAACTTTCTGAGGAAGAAATGCGAGCGATATTTTTGCATGAACTAACCCATTGGAAACGAAAAGACACTTTAGTGGGATGGGGACAAGTGGTCGGACAAGGGTTGTTATGGTTTCACCCATTCGTCTGGTGGGCCAATAATCAGCTTCGGAATGCACGTGAAATTGCGTGTGATGAAACAGTATTGCAAAGCGAACAATGCAAACCTCAAAAATATGGCGAAACTATTGTGAGAATACTGACTCTTTCCCGCGGTCGATCACTTGTTGCAGGAAGTCTTGTGGGAGTCTTTGAACGTGGAACTAAATTTCAAAATCGATTGGAGGAAATCATGAATTATCAACCGCGTAAACGACAATTCAATTGGATCTCACGCAGCATAATCATTTTTTTGGGAATTTTACTCCTGCCAATGGCTGCGGGCATTACTGATCTCTCTTCGAAAGAAACGGTTGCAGATAATTCGGCAGTAGCAGTTGCTGAAAAGGGTACTGTTGAGAATATCAAAACAAAGCCTGTAAGTTCAACGCCGTATCCCCAAATTGAACGAACTTTTCCGGCCATCGGCGATACTGATGTTGATCCTGATACGAATACTCTTGTTGTTATTTTTGACCGTCCCATGCAAAAAGGGATGAGCTGGACAGGCGAAGGAACTCCCCATTTTCCAACAATAATAAGAGGAGTGAAACCATATTGGAAGGATGACACAACTTGCGTACTTCCTGTTAAACTGAAAAAAGGGAAATTTTACCGACTCGGCTTCAATTCAAAAAGTTTCAGGAATTTTAAATCCAGCAATGGAACACCTATTCCACCAGCTGTTTTCTGTTTTGTAACAAAAGGGGCCTCTGATAAAATCAAAAGCCGTGTTCAGGCTCCCATGATTACCAAGATGATTCCTGGAAATGGAGCAGGGAAGGTAAATGTAAAAACAAGTGTTCTTAAAGTGACATTTAACATGTCTATGGGGAAAGGAATGTCCTGGACAGGAAGTGGGCCGACTTTTCCGGGAATGGTCAGGGGAAAAAGAGCGAAATGGTCACGTGATGGAAAAACTTGTACGTTACCCGTTCAATTAAAACCGAATACAAATTATCAGCTTGGTTTAAACAGCTTGAGTCATATACCATTTCCAAAGCAAGTGGGGAGTTTCATTGAAGCCGGTCGTTTATAAATTCACGACTCAATAAACAAAATAGATCAATCCCTTACCTATTTGGGTATTTAATAACTGACATATAAAACAGTCAATGCGATTCAGTTCCTTTAAACGGGATTGAATCGTTTTTTCTTTTCTGGGTAACCCATTGTACAGGACGATTGTCGTGACAATACAGGGCTGGGTTTCCACGGGCACGCTTGGTTTCTTCTTATTCTTGATTTTGCTATACTGTTTTCTTAGAACCAGTTTCCGTATTTATCCCCCTTAATAATCCATAAAATACGATAATACAGCCTCAGAATAGGTTTTAGGAGAATCGATGCCTTACCCTCAGTTCAATCGGGATGATGTTTGCATGAAGCCTCTTTCATCACGCATTAACAAATCCGAAATTGAGAAAATTTATGTCCCGGTCACACAAGAGCCCCCTGAAGAATTGATGGCTCATGATTCGGTAAAAAAAGCAGTCGAACGAATTGTTACTGCTCGTGAGAATGAACGTTCTGTCATGATGACATTTGGTGCGCACACTATTAAAAATGGAATGGGCCCGGTCTTAATTAAGCTCATGGAAGATGGATGGGTCACTCATCTTGCAACAAACGGAGCAGGGATTATCCACGATTGGGAATTTTCCTTCCAGGGACAGTCGAGCGAAGATGTGGAATCTTATGTTAAACAAGGACAGTTTGGAAACTGGCAGGAAACCGGTTTCAATATTAATCTCGCCTTGAACATCGGTGCTTACGAAGGAAAAGGGTACGGCGAATCTGTTGGTGCATTCATACAAAACGAAAAACTGACTATTCCTGAAACAGCTCAGCTGGAAGAAGAAGTTGCAAAGGAAATTAAATCGAATCCATCACAGGCGGCAAGTGCTGCAGAACTGCTTTCAATAATCAAACATTTTGATCTGCCTTCTGGTGAAATGAAAGTTTCTCATCCCTGGAAAAAATTCTGTGTTCAGGCAGCAGCTTATCGGCTAGGAATTCCATCAACCGGTCATCCAATGTTTGGCCACGATATTATCTACAATCATCCCATGAATAATGGAACAAGTATCGGACGAGTTGCTGAACGTGATTTCCTATCCTTCGCTGAAAGTGTCAGTCATCTGGATGGCGGAGTCTATTTATCAATAGGATCAGCAGTCATGTCCCCGATGGTGTTTGAAAAATCCCTTTCGATATGCCAGAATGTAGCCATTCAAAAAGGGGAACGGATTGACAATCACTTCATACTGGTTGTTGATTTGGCGAAGTCTCACTGGGATTGGTCAAAAGGGGAACCACCTATAGATAATCCTGATTATTATCTTCGATATAACAAAAGCTTTAATCGAATGGGTGGTGAAATGCGGTACCTGACTGCAGACAACCGTGATTTTCTATTGGCCATTTCTCATTCTCTTCAGAAATATAAAAAATGATTCTCAGTACGATTGACAATGCTGTAAAGCTCAACGAAGAAGCTGTGAAACTTAATCTCAGTAGCATCGATATCGGTGTTATCCTTTTTTATCTGTCTGGGATAGCAGCGATGGGGCTCTACTTCGGCAGGAAAACTGAAACAACCGAAGAGTATTTTGTCGGGGGCCGTTCGTTCAAGGGGTGGGTCATTGGTTTGTCCCTTGTGGGAACATCCATCAGTTCGGTTTCTTTCCTCGCATTTCCGGGCGATGCCTACAAAACCGCATATTTACGTTTAGTTCCTAATGTTATGCTGCCGGTCGCTTTAATCTTTGCAGCCTATGTTTTTCTCCCTTTCTATCGAAAAAATAAAATCACTTCAGCTTATGAATACTTGGAAATGCGATTTGGTCCCGGAATCCGTGTTTATGGATCTCTTGCTTTTGTCGCTGTTCAGTTGATGCGGATCAGTTCCATCCTGTTTCTGGTGGCACTCTTAATTGAAACGGTAACCAAATTACCGCCCGTTTATTGCATTATCCTCGGCGGGATATTTGTTTCCTTTTATACCATTATTGGTGGTATAAAGGCGGTCATCTGGACCGATGTTATTCAAACTATTGTATTGGCACTTGGTGCAGTGCTTTGTCTCTTTATCGTGTTTTCAAAGCTACCCGGTGGAATCAGCCAGGTGTTTGAAGTCGCCAGTGCTGCAGACAAGTTCAGTTTTTCTGAAATGAAAGATGGAATTGTTCAGCCAGTGAACTGGGGGTTCACACTGAAAAGTAAAACAGCCACGATGATGATTTTCCTTGGCTTGAACATGTGGCTTCTCGATTACGGATGCAATCAACATTCCATTCAACGATACGCTGCTTCCAAAACGATGAAAGATGCGCGGTCTGCATTAGTTTTCGCTGCATTTTGCAGTGTACCCATCTGGCTTTTTTTCATGTTTCTCGGAACAAGTCTTTACGTCTTCTACCAGACTTTTCCATCACCTGAAGCGGCAGCAATGCTTTCCGGTGAAAGTAAAGCTGAAGGAATTCTTCCTTTTTTTATCATGTCCGAAATGCCAGTGGGAGCAATCGGGGTCATTCTTGCAG
>JAJRVU010000098.1 GCA_024277145.1 Planctomycetota bacterium | reverse complement strand
TACGACGAAGAATCTGCTCGAAACGAAGCCCGTTTACGTCAGCTTCTGAATCGTCCTGTCACGGACTTCGAATTATCTGTCAGAAGCAGAAACTGCCTGCAGGCAATGAACATTATGGTCCTGGGTGACCTGACTCGAATCAGCGAACAGGAATTACTGGCTGGTAAGAATTTCGGGGAAACATCTCTTGTTGAAATTCGCGAAGTGATGAGTACACACGGTCTCTTCATCGGGCAGAATTTACATCAGGGTAAATCAGCGGAACAATTCCTGAACCAGACCAACCTGACACCACAGGAACAAGCTGCTGTGAGCATGCCAATTTCTGACCTGAATCTTTCAGTTCGTGCCCGTAAATGTATGAACCGTCTTGGATTGACAACTGTAGGCGAATTGATTTCTCGTACTGCAGATGAGCTTCTGTCCAGCAGGAACTTTGGCGTGACATCATTAAACGAAGTTCGTGCAAAGCTTCATGATGCCCAGTTGAAATTAAGGAATGACTAATTCTGAAATCATCTGAATATTAATTCAAATTCGAAAAGCCCTTTCAAATCTTATTTTGAAGGGGCTTTTTCAATGAGGGGGGCATGAAGTTGAAAAGTCATCTTTACTTTTGCCCTGCTGGTTAACTATTCTTCTTCTTGCATAGCATCTGTAGATTCCGTCTTATTAAAATTCAGTCTTAATCAATAATCAGGCTGATTCAAACAAAGTCGGCATCCGCTTAAAGTCCTTTTGCCCCAAACAGACGAATAGAGAATTATTATGAGCAGGGTGCTCATTGCCATCATATTAATAACTTGCCTTATTTCTGCAGTCATCTGGTATGAAAAATCAGGAAGCGAAGATGAACCTCTTGCATCTGCGCAACTCTCAGAAAATTTAAAGAAGTATTCAAAATCTTCCTTTAATCCTGAAATTCGTGTTCACCTGACAAGACGGAGATCGATCTCACTCAAAATTCAGTCCGCTTATGAAATTCGTTCCATCAAAAGCCAGAAGCTTTTATCCTCCGGCAAGAAACTTTCACAGACCGCAATTAAGCATTCTCGAAACAAGCTTTGGATTGGTGAGACGAAGTATGAATCCAAAGGGATCGAAATATCTGTGAGTAAATCACCTGCAATCTGGGTCAATGATCATTGTTATCATGGAAAGATTCGCCTGTATTCCAAATCTAATGGACGGGTGGAAATTGTGAATGTTGTGCCGATGCGAAATTATATTGCCAGCGTAACAGACAGTGAGATGCCGGGGAATTTCCCCTTCGAAGCCCGTGCTGCCCAAGCCATTATTGCCCGAACTTATGCCTTGTATCAAATGGAACAGGCTAGCAAGAATTCCTCTTTTGATCTTTATAGTTCGACCCGAAGCCAGAAGTATCTGGGATATCAATATCGGGACAAGCGGGGCAGGCTATTGGCGGGAGAAAGTCCTTCCAGTCGAAAAATTTCTGAACAAACGGCTGGAATGGTCTGTACTCATAGAGGAGACCTATTCTGCACATATTATTCAGCAGTCTGTGGCGGGAAATCAGATGAAGGAAAAACCGTCTTCAAAGATGCTGCCCCTCCTTTGAAAAGTGTTGTTTGTGAATGGTGCAGAGACGCACGTTATTTCCAGTGGAATGCTTCAATGGATCGAGTCACGTTTAATAGAGCATTGCTGAAATTCCTGAGAAAAAAAGGGATGAAATTGAGAGTCATCCAATCCATTAAATCCGGGGCTTCTCTCGATTATTTTACGGTGAGTGATGGGAAGAAGAGCATCAAAATCAAAACCAGAGAACTGAAACCCTATTTGTTATCTGCTCATCTTCTCAGTCCGAAATATTTCGTTCAGGCAGGATCCCAGAAGGTCCATTTTAAAGGATTTGGCCATGGGCATTGTGTCGGATTTTGTCAATGGGGATCACGTGGTCTCGCCAAAGCAGGAAAATGTACCGAGGCAATTCTTCAATTCTATTATCCGGGTTCTCAACTGGTGAATCTGACAGGCAATACAGAAATAGCCTCTCGAAAATAAATTGGAGAAAATATTAAGTTATCCAATTTCTTTCTATTGATCACCTTGTGCAAAATTGAATTCTGGAATAGATTTCAGATAGATAAAGAAATAATATTTGAACGGGCACCAGGTCTTAAAATTCTGGTCAGATCCAGCCCTGTAATTTGCGTATTAGTTATGATAGCGAAGCGTTCTGTATAGTTAACTGCAAAGATTTCCGAGGTACCCAATGATTGATTTAAGCCAATATGATATAACTGTTGAGACTGTTCTCAGAAACCCTGCTCCCGCCCGGTTATATGAAGAAGCGATACTTCGGGAAAAAGGATCCGTAATTTCAGACGTTGGTGCATTAATTGCGTACTCTGGTATAAAAACTGGACGATCCCCAAAAGATAAAAGAGTTGTCGAACATCCCGATTCAAAAGAGGATGTCTGGTGGGGACCCGTTAACATTCCGGTTGATCAACCAACTTTTCAAGCTAACCTGGAACGTGCTAAAGATTATCTAAACATTAGTGACAAACTTTATTGTATTGATGCGTATGCAGGATGGGACGAGGATAATCAAATCAAAGTTCGGGTTATATGTGCCCGTCCTTACCATGCCCTGTTCATGAACAACATGCTGATTCGTCCTACGCCTGAACAATTAGAAAACTTTGGTGAACCGGATTGTGTTATCTTCAATGCAGGAGAATTTCCGGTAAACATGTACACAAAAGGGATGTCTTCCAAAACAAGCGTTGAATTGAATTTGGAAACTCGTGAAGTCCTGATTCTTGGAACGGAATATGCCGGTGAAATGAAAAAGGCTGTCTTCACCCTGATGAATTATCTCATGCCTAAAAAAGGTGTGCTTTCGATGCATTGCTCAGCAACAAACGATGCAAAAACTGGAGAATCTTCTGTTCTGTTTGGCCTTTCGGGAACTGGAAAAACAACACTCTCTGCTGACCCACACAGGCAACTGGTTGGTGATGATGAGCACTGTTGGACTGATAACGGAATTTTCAATATTGAAGGTGGTTGTTATGCCAAAGCAATCAATCTGACTCGTGAAACAGAACCTCAGATTTTTGATTGTTTACGATTTGGAGCTGTTCTGGAAAACGTTGTTTATGATGAAAAAACACGTCATGTTGATTACGCAGATGTCAGCATCACTCAGAATACACGCGGTTCCTACCCGATAGAGTTTATCTCCAATGTAAAAGTTCCCTGTGTTGCGGCTCATCCAACCAATATCATTTTTCTGACCTGTGATGCATTTGGTGTTTTGCCTCCTGTCAGTCGTTTGACTCCTGAGCAGGCGAAATATCATTTTATTAGTGGTTACACTGCTAAAGTCGCAGGAACAGAAGTAGGTGTTACTGAACCTGAAGCGACTTTCTCTCCCTGTTTTGGAGGACCGTTTCTCGTTTGGCATCCTGGGAAATATGCAGACCTTCTTGCTGATAAAATTACCAAACACAATGCGAATGTCTGGCTGATCAATACAGGCTGGAGTGGCGGAGCTTATGGTGAAGGTGATCGGATTAAACTGAAATACACGCGAGCCATTGTCGATGCAGTTCACTCAGGTGAACTGGTAAATGCTGCTTCAGAAATTGATCCTATTTTTGGACTTTCGATTATCACAGAATGTCCTGATGTGCCGGATGAAATTTTTGTTCCTAAAAACACCTGGAGCAATTCAGATGATTTTGAAAAAACAGCGAATAAGCTGGCCAGTTTGTTTGTCGATAATTTCAAAAAATATCACGAAGGTGTCAGCAGTGAAGTGATCGCTGCAGGTCCTAAAGTGAGCACTTCAAGTTCTGCATAATCTTGATGGATAAAAACTGTATATAAGTTATTTTTTATAGATCAATACTTCATTATTTTGAGGTATGGATCTTTTTTTTGTGCAATTCCTGTTAAAATAAATAACGTGCCTCCATCATTAATCAGGACTGCTTGAACGTTAATATCTCATGAAAAAAAAACGGATTCTTTATTCAATCTATTATATCATTCTGATATTTCTGTTTGTTAGTGTTTCAGGAAGTTGTAACGCACAGGATAAGCACAATAAGCCGATCAAATTAGATGCAGCCCGGTCATATCGATATTTGAAAAAAATTTGCAGGATCGGTTCTCGCGTAAGTGGTTCAGTAGGAATGCAAAAACAGCAGGAACTGCTCAGCAAACACTTTCTTAAACTTAAAGCAAAGGTGAAATATCAATCCTTTGATGCAGTTCATCCTGTCAATGGAACTCCGGTCAGGATGAATAATATGATTGTCTCCTGGCATCCTGAAAGTCAGTCCAGAATATTATTGGCCTGTCATTATGATACAAGACCGTTTCCTGATCGAGACCGAAGGAATCCTCAAGGACCATTCATTGGTGCAAATGACGGAGCGAGCGGGGTTGCATTGCTTATGGAATTGGGAAATCATATGGCTGACCTCGATCTTGAAGTCGGAATCGATTTTGTATTCTTTGATGGAGAAGAATTGATTTTTTTCAAAAAAGGAAAGTATTTCCTCGGCTCAGAATATTTTTCAACTCAATATAAGAACCATCCACCAGAGTATCGTTATCAGGCTGGGGTGTTGTTTGATATGGTTGCAGACCGCAGGTTGGCTCTTTATATGGAAAAGAACAGCTTGAAGTATGCACCAGATTTGACTCATAGTATCTGGAAGGTCGCCAAAGAAATGGGAGTGAATGAATTTCGCCAGAAAGCGAAGTATGAAATTCAGGATGACCATTTGTCTTTAAATCAAATTGCAGGAATTCCAACCTGTGACTTGATTGATTTTGATTATCCCTATTGGCATACCACAAAAGATGTTCCCAGAAGCTGTTCCGGTAAAAGTATCGCTGTAGTAGGAAATGTTATTCTTGAGTGGTTGAAAATTCAAAAATCACAAGTTCAGAAAAAAACGGACAATGATAAAGAGGTCCGGAATGCAAAGTGAACCCGCATCAATAGTTCTCGGCGTAATTCTTGTGATTGCAGGTTCAATCATGCTGAAACTCTATTTCAAAAGATGGGTTGAAGAAGTAGCGGAAAAATCAGAAGAGGAAGAAATGAGTCCTCACGTGGTTTCCCAGTTGAAAAGACGTTTTCAAATTGCTATAATTGTCTTGTTTTTGGGCTTCCTGATACCTGTTGTTGAAAATCTGGTCACCGAAAAAAGGCCCACTCTCTATGTCGTTTGCATGACTGGAGTTTTATTGCTTGCTTTCTGGATCCTTTTTTTAGGAATGGTCGATATTTTACTTGTTCGTTCACATACCAGGGGAAATCTTCAGGAGTTGAATCTGCGTAAAAAGGAACTTGAAAGACAAATTGCTGACATCAAAAAATTACAGGATTAT
>JAJRVU010000097.1 GCA_024277145.1 Planctomycetota bacterium | reverse complement strand
GGAGTTGATGAAGAAACCATCAAACACTACGTATCCCATCAAGGTGATCAGGATTCAGGTCAACTGCGACTGCAGTTGTAATGGCAAAAGGACCACGGGTTTACCCGTGGGTATCTATGATGCAGAAATTATCGAGAACGGAAAGCTTCGCAAAGAACCCAAATACATGACTGACCTCTGGACGGAGCATGGCGTTAAATTTATCAAGCAGAATAAAAGCAGGCCGTTCTTCCTTTTTCTTTCCTACAATGGCCCTTATGGATTAAGTCCGCTTTTACTCAGGCCTTCACGCAACCGCCATCATTCTTTTTTTGCGGATAAGCAGCTTCCCTCTTTTACACGAGCCAAAATGCATCCGTGGCTTCATAACAATAAAAAATATCTCAATAATATTGTTTCCATTCGGCGATACGGTGCGGAAGTGGCTGCAGTCGATGACGGTGTCGGAAAAATTATGAAAACGCTCAAGGAACAAGGGCTTTCCGATAATACTTTGGTTGTTTTCTGTGCAGATCAAGGTTGGATGGGGGGACAAAATGGAATTTGGGGGATGGGAGATCACACAAGGCCACTCACTGCATTTGATGAAATGATGCATGTCCCGATGATTTTCTGCCACAAGGGGAAAATTATTTCCGGCCAGATTAGTGACTTGATGGTGAGTAATTATGACTTGATGACAACCGTTCTTAATCATCTGGGGTTAGCCACTCCTGAAAGACTTAACCCGAATTCTCCCGGAAAAGATTTTTCACCGGTGTTCAAAAAGAAAACAATTCACTGGAAAAATCAGGTTTTTTATGAAGCGGAAAATCTCAGGTGCATTCGGACCGAAGAGTGGAAATACATTCACCGATTTCCTGATGGACCAAACGAACTTTATCATCTGAAAAATGACCCCTGGGAAAAAATCAACTTGTATGGCCAGCCTTTGACTGTTGAAATTCAGGGTGGTTTAAAGAAACGGCTTTTTGAATATTACGACCGATATGCTGATCCCAAATATGACCTTTGGAAAGGAGGACGATCCAAACCAAAGTTAGTGATCAATGGAAAGTATCGCCTAACGGGTTAATGATTGGATTGGTTCTAATTCAGTACATCTAATCCGTAGGTCAGTGCTGTGGTTGACGGAAGCCAGAAAGAGAATGTGTAAAGAAACCACAGATTCACACAAATGATCACAGATATTTTAAGAAGACTCAGGCATTTTACGCGACGTTTTTAGTGGGTCGCTTTCCCGGTTGAAGAGCTGCATTCCCTCCCGATTTCACAGGAGCTGTTTTTTTGGAAACAGAAAGTTGCGGGTTTTCCGCTCGCGAAATCATTGTCAAGATGGCTGGCAACGCAACCAGGGAAACAAACAAGCAGCTACCAACCCCAATCACCAGCACAAGCCCGACGGTGAAAAGTCCTCTGTGGGCTGCAATCATCATGCTTCCGAATCCTACCATTGATGTGAATGAAGTCAGCATGATTGCGTTGATAGTACTGGAAGAAGTCTGGTAAGATTTTTTGGCGAACATCTGCTGCCTGAAATCATGAACCACATGAACTCCATCGTCGACACCAATTCCAAGGATGAGTGGAAGGACAATCAGGTTGGCAGGGTTCAGGTCCACCTTGAATATCGCCATCAATCCGAACATCATGAATCCACCAGCCAAAGGTGGGAACATGGAGAGCAGGGCGTTTCGCATGTTCTTGAAATCAAGAACTGCTCCGATGGTAACAACCATCGCTGCATAAGCGATTCCCATAAGGGCAGGGCTATAGCCGGTTCCTCTTGTTTCCATTGTCATCGCTGCAAAAATAACCACAACCAATGGAGGAAGAAGCGTCAGCCATTTCTGATGGGAATGCAGGAAATCAAGAAGCAGAACAATACAAATTACAGCCAACGCATAAAGGGCTGCTTTTTTGTAACTCTCTTTAATCTGCATGGCTGCTTCATAATTCTGGACCGGTGTTCCTGTCACATTTTCATCAACAGTACGAACATCGGTTACAAATTGCTCAAGCGGTTTTGCGTCCCATATCTGTTCTTTGGGATAAATTTTCAGGAGCCATTTTTTTTTATCTTCACTGACAAACCGAGAAACAAGAACATGTGGAAAATCTTCCAGTTCCAATCTTTTTATTTTAGAAGCTTCCCTGATTGCCTGAAACTGGCCATAAAGAGCTTGCATAGAGTGTTTTTCAAAGAATTTTAAAAAGCTGACCTGTGTTTTGAATTCCAGTTCATCAAATTTCTTCAGGAATAACGCAATGTTTTTGGCAATTTTATGGCTCTGTGCATCTTTTCTTCGTTTTAATGTCCGGTGCAGGCTTTCCATTGATTTTCCAATGGATCGTGGACTGGGAGATAGTGTTGAGCCGGGATGCGAAGGGAGAGTTGCCAATCTATTTTGGTATCGCGTGATCAACCTTTGTTTTGAATTGGTAATGTTTCCAGAGATTCGGGAAGCGAGATCATCAACATGCCTGACAGAAGGAAGTGCTTCAAACTTTGCTTTAAGCACTCTTGCTTGTCGAGGAGAATTTGCAATCGCGACTGCAAAAAGAACAGATCGGTCTGTTTCATTAAAAATCCGTTTTTGAATTTCAACAGATTCAAGTCCCTCTGCCTGAAGATTAATCAGGTTTGTATCATATTTAACGCGTGATTCAATTTTATGGTCATGGAAAATTAACGCTCGGGATCCAATACCACCTATGACTAAAATGGAAAAAAGAGCAACCATAAAAGGTGCTTTTGATGTGATCGCCCTGAGTATTTTTCCCTGTAATGGAGTCGGAAGTTTTTTCGGTTCAACACCTTTATCAGCCAGGGTGATTAGTGCTGGAAGGATAACAAATGTTGCAATGGCACAGATGATGATTCCACCACCTGCAATAATTCCTAGCTCAGCAACTCCCAGAAAATCGGTGAATGTTGCACAGAAAAATGCCAATGCAGTGGTGATTGCCGCTGTAATAATGCCTGTACCAACTGTTGCAGAACTGTTTTCCAAAGCAGTCGAAAGGTTTTCCCCTTCATGCCTGTTTTGCAGGTACCGAGAGAGATAATGGATTGCAAAATCAATTCCGAGCCCTATGAGGATCACAGCAAACGAAACAGATAAAATATTCAAATGGCCAACAAACAAGGTTGTGAAACCGAAAGACCATGCCATCGCCAGAAGTAGCATGACAATAGCAAGGGCAGGGTGCCTGAATCCTCGAAACCCGAGAAGCAGGATGAAGCTGACTCCAGCTAATGAAATGACAGAAGCCTTGACCATATCAGATTGAGAACGACGCATTTCATCATTCTCAAGAACTGGAATTCCTGTCAAGCTGATTTTGACTTTATCAAAATCTTCGGAAACAATTTTTGCGATTTCCCGGGCACGATCAATTGCTTTTGTTTTGCCATTGAAATCTTCTGCGTTCTGGCTGGCTGTGGGTAAAACTTTAAGAAACCCCATTGACCCTGAATCGTTCATGAAATAAACAGAGTCGTAACCCTTCAGCTTCATTCTTGAATCAACAGGAACGATTGATGGCCAGGGGTTTTTAAATTTCTTGGGGGTTTCGATTGTCGTCAGCATGCTGGATGTGAGTAAATCACTATGTTCCAAAAGTGCAGAGACATTTTTATGAGAAGATCGAGATTGGTTTTTACTGATTTGGTAACGTAGCTGTGAATATACATTTGCAAGGCTGACTGATTTCCAGGAACCGTTGATCACGGACTGGTATCCGTTAAGCCGTCTCAGTCCCAATTCCAATTGCCTTGGAGTGAGGTTCTGCAAACCTTGTCCGCTCATTGCTCCTACGTTCACTTTATAAAGAACATTGGAGTAGAGTTCGGTTTCTCGCGTGAATCTGCTTCCCAATTCTTCAAGAACCTGCCTTGTAAAATCAGATTCGCCACCTTCCACAACAACAATGATATCAGATTCCTCACCAAATTCTTTGGTGTAATCCATCCATCGTTGGTGAAAGTCTGCAGTCGGATCAATCAGATCAGAGCGTTTTGTTTTGAAATCTAGGTAGTTGACTGTCAGGCCAACACAGACAAATGCAAAAAGGAGAACCAGCCAGAGTGTCACCCGTGGGCGCGCAGTGACTGCTTGCGTAACAGAACGTAAAGCGTCCTGCAGCACTTCATTATGTTTTGCACCATTGCCGTCGGAACTCATTGACGGTTACCGATTCTTCCTTGAATTTTATAAGAGTAAAAGAATAACCTGCTTTTGTATGAAACACATTCGCAAACATGAATCACACTGCTCTTGTTATTCTAAACCACAAAGTGGCCCGAAAGAAAGCATTCAGAATTTTCATTCGAATACTTTTTTGGTCTGCTTCAGCATCCTGCTGCTATCGACCTCAAAATTACCAGCCTGTTTCAGTCTCGATAGTCTAGTAAGGATACCGGTTTCTATCAATTTTGATATGACTGGAGAATAATGAATATCTTTAGAGATCGTCATGACATGATGTTCAGCTAAAGAGAAATTTTTGAATCTCTTAGAAAGAAGAGAGAATGATTTTGAGTAGAGGAAGTGCCGTAACTCTTTATTACAAAAAAGGATACGTTTATATTGGCTTGGTAAGATGATTGTAAAAAGGTCTCTTTAAGACTGGATACAGCGCGTTTTTAACGCCAAACAGCAAATTCATGAATCAATCAATATCTGTGTTTGATGATCCCTGTTCCCGATTGATGTACATTTTTTTAATCACCAGGAAGGCAATGAAATCATAAAGAGCATGGGTGATCATCGGAACCAGCAGGTTTTGATCTTCTGTTAAATACAGACATCCCCCCAGGTACAAGCCAACAAGAAAGACCATAACGACATATCCTTTTGAATGAGGATGTGCCAGACCAAAGATAATGTTACTGAAAACAAGGGCCATTCCCGGACCGTACCAAGTCATCCAATGTTGAAGCACTCCCCGAAAAAGCAATTCTTCACCAAATCCGACAATAAGACTCAGTCCAAAAAGTTCCCACCAGTCATATTTACAGAGAAGGGGACCCAGGGATTCCACCAAAAATTCCCGGATATAATTGAACGCTTTGAATTCACTTTTGATCGAAAAATAAAGATAAACCAAAAGTGGAATCGTTGCGACAATTCCAATAAGAACTGCTTTCAGATCCCAGTGGAGATATTCCAGAGGGTTACATTCAACGAGCCAGCCTAGAAACAGGGCGAAAAGGATGATTAAAAAATAGAAGAACGAGCTGACATTCAGGAATTGAGTTCGATCAATTAAGTCAAATGGAGACTCTTCCGGATCAAGTTTCATAGAATTACCGTTGCAGATGGAATGACCTGAAAGTTCGGATCAAAAGTTCTATCGAGTATAAGTAGATGTTTTTCAGGGGGTCTCATATTCTGACTTGAAGTTGTCGAACTTGATAATACACCTGAAAAGGAAAATGGTACTGCAATTTATTTTTGCAGAACATGGAGGGTTTATAATAAAAGCTGACAATGAGTCAGTTCGTCTTTTTTGTTTATCACTTTCAATATCATCATGTAAGTGATCAGACATTGCCAAAATCAAAAAGATAAAAAGATATTTTTTGATCAGAGTTTAATCTGTCTAGGTTGTTAGATGTTGATTGAATTCGATCTCGAGCGCCGTCATCGTTCTCCCCCTCTGAACGATGACGGTGATTTTTTTTGTCCCGATTTTTTTTGCCCCTTAGTTATCTGCAAATTAATTAAACGCGAACAAAAACAGCTAGCTTTTACCCTCTGCTTGTTTTTCAAACAGGATAATATGCTGCCTGGGTAGAACGTCAATTGTCTCAACCCATTTTAACTGGAATTCTGGTTGCTCTGCTTCCTTCCTTACCTGCTTCACACTCATCTTATGAACCAGTTTAATGGGAACCTTCGGATCTTCCATTCGATATTCCACAAAAGCAATTCGCCCACCCGGCTTCAAAGCATTTGATAATTCCTCGAGCATTTCGTACGGGAATTCAAATTCATGGTAAACATCAACCATGAATATCAGGTCGACGGAATTCTTTTTCAAGTTGGGAGATTGACTGGTTCCTTTGGTCAGCTGAATGTTTTTGATCTTGAATTTCTTTAACTTTTTATCAAGGAGTTCTAGCATTTCATCCTGGACATCAACTGCAAAAACTTTTCCTTCCTCACCCACTTTTTCAGCAACCAGCAGGCTGATCACTCCACTTCCTGCGCCAATATCTGCAACGTTCATCCCCGGTTTGATTTTTAACGACCGAACTAAAAGGGATAGCTTTTCCTCTTTTTCTCGCTGAGGTCTTTCCAGCCAGTCCGCTCCCAGATACCCCATAACATGGGCAATCTCCCTGCCTAAGTAAAATTTTCCAATCCCGTTCGGATCATGTTCTTTACGATAACTGTATTTTTTATGTCCTGTTTTCTCAGTGACATTATTTTGTTTGAGTTGATTTTGTTTGAGTTGATCAGAAGCAATTAGTCCTGAAGGGACTATGATTGAAAAAACAAACAATGCAACTGATAAAAATATCCAGCCTGAATAAATAAAAGAGCCTTCTGGAAATCGGAATTTGCAGAAGGTACTGTTTTTACATTTGATATTTTGTTTCAATCCAAGCAAAGGCATAAGGGGTTTCCTGTTCAAATAGGATTAATGATTAACTCGGGAGTGACACAAAAAATTCATTCCGCTTGACCGGATTCAGGATTTCGTCCCGCGTTTTTCATGACTGTTTTCCAATCTTCAATTGAAAGCTCTTCCGCATCATCAATCAGCATGATGGGAATATCATCACGAATCGGGTAGGCTAGCCTGACTTCAGGATCAACGCAAACAAGCCGATTACCATCCATAACAAGCTCTGCCTGCGATTTTGGACAGACAAGAACATCTTTCATTGATTCGAGGTCAAATCCCATCTTCATTTTTTCCTTTTATTTATCTGTCTAATACTGAATCAGAATGTAGTTCAAAAACTTCACCGTCAGAAACCGCGTGCATGACGAATATCATCCATATCTCTGAGTCGGTAGTCAATCTTAACATAATCAAGCACGGAACAAAGTGCTCTCACAGCCACACCCATTCCATCGGGACCACTAAACCCGCCAAATTGACCGCCCCCTTTTAAATGAGGCTCTGTTTCCAGAAAGAATCCCGGGGCTCCCAGTTTTTTCATCTTCTTTTCCATTTCGGGTAAATGTTCCCGTAAATCTCGCAGGAAGATTTCATGCCCCGCGTTTCCTTCATCAGCTGGAACAAAATTCTTCAGTCGTTCTTCGTCCACAACTCCGGACCATCCCAGCTTGGGATCAATTGTATAATCCTTGATGTGGATCCAGCCAATGTAATCTCTCATTTGAGTGTATTCAAGATAACATTGCATCTGGTCTTTGTTCTGGGCAGCAATGTTTCCCCCATCGTAAATCAGGACCATATTCGGGTGATTCAGTAATTGAGCAATTTCTGCTAATGTCTCGCCATCCTGTCCAATAAGATTAGGTTCAATTTCCAATCCGTAAACTAATCCTTCTTTGGCACAAAGATCGGCAATCTGTCCAATCCGATCAACAGCTTGCGGAATGTATGGATGAGGATCTTCTCCTGAAGGATGATAAAAGGAGAATCCACGAATCAATTTCGTTTCCAATTCAAGGGCGCAATTAATAGTATTCGCCACTTCCGTTTTCAGGTATTCCTCAAACGGGACAAAAACATTATGGGAGCTGTCTTCCTGATCCAGAAGTTTTATCTTGCCAACCCGGGCACCAATACTTGTGACATGCATGTCGTATTCATTGTGCATTTTTTTGAGCGATTTGTATTCATCCTTCGATAAATCGACAACATGCTTGACTTCGCCTGTGCTATTCACATCGATAAAACGTGGACTGTAATATTTCAGTCCGATTGCAGAGAGGGCAGAGAACTGCTCAACAGCCGTTTTGTTATTGGCTGCTTCATCTGCAAATGCACTGATGATGACTTCCGGGTTATTTGACATGGTCTGTTCCTTTTTCAATTGATGTCAGTTTTTTAATTTAACTTGAATTATTTCAAATCTCAAATTTGTCTGAAAATAGCCTGTTATATCTGTCTGGAGAATTTATCCGAGAGTTCTAAAATAATTTTCCTTTAAGCGTTCCAATATAAAAGCGAATATGGTTATAGGACCAGTTCCAAACGCCCGGAAATTTCTTTTTCCTTAAATTACATGATTTTCCGAACGAAAACGGGCTGAATTCTGTAAATGGAAAAGCATGGATGTCGATGCAATCTCTTTGCTGCCCGATTCGACTGCTTCCAGGATTTTCACGTGTTCATAATATCCCCGTTCCAGAGTTTCCGGGGAATCTTCTCCGATTTCGTAAGCAATATGTTTGAAGCTCATACATTTGTGAATGGTTTCTTTCAAAGGAAGGTTGCCGGATGCTTCTGCAATGGATGTGTGAAGATGGTAATCAAACAGGTAGGCTGCTTCAGTCCAGTTTTTGGTTTTGTCCGGAAGGGCAGATTTGGAAAGATTATGTAATTGTTCTATCAAGCCGGAATCCATTTTTCCTGCGGAAAGTTCTGCTGCTTTCGGCTCTAGAAGAATCCGTAATTCATGCAGATCAAGCAACCAATGTTCAGCTCCAATTGCAACGGAAGCTCGCTGGTTTTTTTGTTGAGTTACAATTCCATCCGAAGTCAGACGGGCAAAAGCTTGTATCACCGGTGTGCGACTGGTCTTCATTTCTTTTGAAAGCAGGGTGCTTTTCAGTTCCGTTCCACCGGGCAGGTCACCACGGATAATCTTTTTAAGAATCTCTCGGTATACCTCATCAACACGGGATTCCTCCTGGTTGATGTCATTTAATTTTTCCTGCTCTGTAATAAAAGTCATTGCGTTAACAATCGTTCAGATTGATCGGTTTTCTCTCGTGACGATAAAGTACAATATTCGTAAAGTGTATTCACTTAAGGGTCACTTATCCATTGAATAGAGAGCAATATTGAGTTATAAACAAAAAATAACGTAGAATTAACGGTTTTGTGAAACGGGCAGAGTTGTTGACTTGGAAGTATGTGTATTCACGTAAAGTGTACAAAAGGACATTTTAATGGCAAGCAAAAAAAATATTAATGCAGGCATGGTCGGGATGGGGATGATCTTTGATGAGACCTACCGCCCATTTTTTGAATCTGCTCATAAGGACGGTCTATATGATCGCCAATTTGGTGATGTCTCTGTCAATTTGTCTGCAGTCGCAACCCGGACAGGCTCACGCGCAGAAAAATATCAAGCCATCGCGGGTGGCAAAGTGCATCCATTCGAAAGTTTCGCAGGCGATGATGCAGTTGATCAGATGCTTCAATCAGGAATTGACCTCGCTTGTGTCGCGACACCCGATGATCGTCATTACGAGGCTTCTAAAAAAGTTCTCGAAGCAGGTAAACATTTGATTGTTGAAAAGCCTTCCGTTTTGACCATGCAGCAGCTTGATGAACTGGTCACTCTTGCGGAAGAAAAAAATGTTCTTGCTAAAGTTGTTTATCATAAACTGCTCGACCCGGATCATAAAAAATTACGAACCCTTTATGCAGACAATATTCTTTCGCATGTGAATAGTGGTTACTGCACTCTGCTTGAACCAAAGTTGATTTCCGGTTCGCAGTTTTCAGAATGGATCACAGGACGTAATCCCGGAACTTATGTTGCAGTTCATTATATTAAACTGATTGATTTTTCATTCCCGGGAAAACTGAAAACAGTCATGGCGACCGGACAAAGAGGAATTGTTGCAGAAAAAGATTCCAATACCTGGGATAGCTGCCAATTAAGAATGATTTACGAATATGATTCCGGACGGGAAGCCGCTTTCGATATCCATACATCCTGGGTCACTCCTGATAATTTCCCCGGCTACGTGGAACAGGAAGTTCAGTTCCGATTTGATAATGGCTTATGGAATGGGCATTCCCGGAAGCGGGGAGTGGAATGCACGGTGGAAGACAAAACGCCAATCACCATGAAAAACTCGATCAACAACCACTATAACGGCTCTTTTCTGGAACCGTGGGGAGAACGTTCTCAGCGAGGTTACGGCATTGAAGTGATTGAAAGATTTGCACGTGAAGTTTCTTATGTTGAACATGGCGGGGAAGATTCAGAACGGGCAAACCGATTGAATGAAATGAACCAGCTCGATTACAACAATCTTTCAGCAGACCGGCAAACTGTTGCGGTCGTTCAGGCATTGGAAGCCATTCTTGAAAAACAGGCTCAAGGAATTCCCGATACAGTTGTGAGAATCAATGATTCTAACGGCGGTCTGGTTCTATATACCCCCGGTTCTTCAGATCATGAAGTTCTCTACGACGGTGAAGTTTGACTCGTAGATCAGGCTATGCTTGACGCAAATAATATTTTACGACATCTATGTAAATCGATTAATATAGAATTCGGCCGTAGGTCAGGCTGCAGCCTGACAACAACAATATAAGATGATAATTTAATAGGTAATAAAAAAACAGGAAATTCAGAAATGACACAGGCAATTCAGTTTTCAGATGAAGCTCAATCCAACGAACAACGGGCGATTATTACAGAGCAGGAACCCGCTTCTCTTCGGACTTTCACACCAACACAGGCAGTGTTTGCGAAATCGGCTGGCTGTTATCATTGGACGCCGGAAGGTCGAAGGTTAATTGACTATGCATCAGGCGTACTTGTTGCCAACCTGGGGCATAACCCAAAACGTTGGATGAAAAATTTCACTTCTTATATGGGATGGAAACCTGAATTCCTGACCGATGATTCTAACGGCTATTTTGAAGCACCACCGTTGACAGCTTACAACGCCATTACCGAAGTGGAAGCGAATGCAGTTGCCCGTCTTATTAAAAATGTGCAATCTTTCCCCGGGGGAGATCGCCTTGATACCGTCATGTGGGCAGCCTCCGGTTCGGAAGCAGTTCAAAAAGCTCTCTGGGCATGATTGAGTCGGGATGGAAATCGGGATCTCATCATCGCGACAAGGCATGGTTTCCACGGAAAAAAAGGATTGGCAGGAGCCGTCACCGGTTCTGAAAAAGACAAAGATCGTGACCCACGTGTGAAATTCGTCAGCTTTCCAATGGAAGAATGCGATGACATGACAAAGTACGGGCAGGATGTTGATCTTTCCGGATATCAGGATGAACTTGATGCTCTTTGGAAAGAATTTGGCAGCCGACTCAACTGTCTGATTACAGAACCGTATCTCGGGGGTGGGGGAAGTTATCATCCTCCGGTTGCTTACATGAAAATACTCGAAGCATTCTGTAATGAACATGATATTCTTCTCATTTTTGATGAAGTGCAGGCGAATTTCGGACGGACAGGTTGTATGTATGCGTTTGAAAAATACGAGATCACTCCAGACTTTGTCTGCATGGGAAAAGGGTTGGGGAATGGTGTTCCTGTCAGTGCAACAGTTGGACGCGGAGACATCATGCGAAATATGGGTTACGGTGCAACATCTGATACTTGGAGTGCAAACCCGCTAGCCTGTGCTTCTGTGTTGGCAACTCTCGATGAATTTGAAAACAGTGATGTTATGGAGAATACTTCAAAGCTTTCTAAAATCTTTTTTGAAGGATTAAAGAAGCTGAAAGAAACGAAAGTGATTTCCAAAGTTCGTGGGGAAGGGATGGTTTTCGGAATTGAATGTGCAGATGTTGGCAACTTGAAATCAACAGATGTGGCAAATAAAATTGTCGAAACCTGTTACCTCGGCTTGCCGGGGGAGGATGGCATTCACTTATTGGGACCGCTTGCAGGAAACGTTCTCCGTGTCAGTCCACCTATGACAATGACAGAACAGGAAGCACGTGTTTCACTTGAACTGTTTTATAAATTCATTAACAGTCTCAATAATTAATTTCTTAGATCAGGCTCTGATTGACTCGTAGTGTAGGGTCTGCTGTGCAGACCATTGTTCGAGTTGATTATTTTATTTGGTCTGCACAGAATGTCCCGCGTGAGACCTTTTTCTTGGTGTCTTCGAGTCTTCGTGTTAAGATATTACTCACGTCAGTCAGAGCAATGACCTACACTTTTTTGAACAGTGACAGTTATTTATCGCACACTCTGCGATCTCTGCGTGAGATTTTTTTTTGATATCTTTGTTTTTTATCACTCATCGAAAATGGATTTATCACGCAATAAATGATGATAATGCTGGGCAAAACGATGAGATTCATCCCGAACATACTGAAGTAGCCTGAGACCGAAGGAATGTTTGCTTAATTTTCGCGGCTCGGCTTCTCCCGGCACGTAAATTTCTTCATCTCTTTTTGCAAGAGAAATTGTCAGCGGTGGTTCCACATTAATTGCTTTCATGGCAGCGAGCGCTGCATTCAGTTGACCTTTTCCACCATCAATCAAAAGGATATCAGGAAAAGACTCTCCTTCTTTTTTAAGCCGGGAAAATCTTCTGCTAACGACTTCTCGCATCGAGGCATAATCATCAACTCCATCAACCGTCCTGATGCGAAACCGTTTGTATCCATTTTTGAAAGGCATTCCATCAATAAATTGAACAAGACTGGCAACGGTTTGACCTCCCTGCAAATGAGCGATGTCCATACCTTCAATTCTGCGGGGAAGGTGATCCAGATCAAATACCTTTTTCAGGTTGGCCACTCCTTTTTTCGGGTCAATATAAAATACCTCCGGCTGCGCATGATCTTCCAGGTTTCCACAAAGGTTTAAGGTTTTTAACGCTTTAATGTCATCCCGAATTCTGGCTGCTTTTTCAAACTTGAGTTCTTTCGATGCCAGTTTCATTTCTTTATCAAGCGATTTAAAAAGCTGCTTCTTTTTTCCATCCAGAAACATGCGTAAGCGTTTAATATCTTTTTTGTAATCTTCTTTTGAGATCAATAAATTACAAGGAGCCGTACATTGCTTGATGCTGTGAAGCAGGCAAGGGCGAAACCATCGCCAACGTTCATCATCTTCCTGGATTTCAAGTGAGCATGTTCGGAATCGAAAAATTTTCTGGAGAACAGAAATCGCTCCTCTCAATTTGTAAGCGCTGGTAAATGGTCCGTATAGTTTTGTCCCTTTCAGTTGTGGAGTTCGAGTGAATTCCACTCGGGGAAAATCTTCCCGGACATGAATTTCCAGATAAGGAAACGATTTGTCATCCTTCTGCATGGAATTGAATCGAGGTTGAATATCTTTAATCAGTCTCGATTCCATCAACAGCGCATCAACTTCATTTTCCGCTTCAATGTAATCAATGTTCACAATTTTTGTGACAAGCTCTGCAGTTCGTTGTTCGGCATATGCCTGTTGATTAAAATAAGACAATACCCGACTGCGAAGATTTACCGCCTTCCCGACGTAGATTACCCGATCCTGACTATCTTTCATCAGGTAAACACCGGGAGTTGCAGGCAACTCTTTTGCCTGTGCTCGCGGGTTAATGGAGGAAAATGGTTTTTTCGGATTCTCTGTAATCGTCAGTTGCTAAATGCTTTCAGAAATTAAAAAAAGGTTTGTTGGTATTATAGCCGTCCAGACTGTAGCCTGACAAGAATAGAAAGTCTTTCAATCAATCGATTAATTTCGTCCATAAATGATGTGATTGGTATGTTTCTCTCTTTTTAATTCAGCTTGTTGCATGGTGGGAACTCCTTCTGGTATCCTGTCTGATCAATGATATGAGTACATTCCAAGAAGTTTTGTGTTATTCACAGACTACAGCGATATCTACTTTGTCAATGTTTCTTGAAGTTTTCGTGACTTTGTTTTAAATAAATATTTTCAATTGTTATTCAGCGACAATTGTTGTGCCCGGTCTCCGCGTCTTTGCGGTCTCCGCGTGAGAAGTCTTTTCTTTAAAAAATCAATAAAAATATTCAATCGCTTTTATACTTCTGATTAACAAACAATGCAGGTAATCAAATGGAAACCCCGTTACCAAGCAAAAAAGAAATCGAAGAAATGGTTCAATTTCTTCCTCGCCTATATTCCGAAGGGTTTAATCCTGTCAAAAAATGGGGTGGTGGCGTTCAAGAAGATGGTTCTCTTGTTGTCCCCTGGCCGGAGTATGATGACGCGGTCGATGCATTTAGGCAAGAAGCAACAAAAGATTGCTGGCGTGATACTAACTACACTTCAAATATGGAAAATGTCAACTTTGAAAATGACGAAATTGAGAAGAGTGCAACGCTCGAAGAGATCAGGACGATTTTGACATTCTGTATTCGGGGTGAAAGATTCTGTGATGGCCATATCACTGCAAAGATTAAAGGCGGAACGATAAAAGCAATTCTCAAACGTCTGGAAATCATTCTGGACGAAACTGCCTGAAAATATTATCTCTAACTTTATGCGGTGACAGTTATCTATCACGGTCTCCGCGCCTTTGCGAACTCCGCGTGAGACTCTTTTACCTTATAACATTTGTGTGAATCTGTGGTTCCTTCATGCATTCTCAATAGTTTTCACCACGTCTCTACGAACTCTACGTGATGTATAAAAATAAATAGTACATGCGTTTGAGAATAGTCCAAGTAACTTTTAAGTACCTGCTTAACTCTGGTTTTACAGGGGAATGGTAGTCCGTCCAGGTTTTGAGGTCGGTTCTGAAAAAATCCTCTTCCTGCTGGAATATTTGCTTGACAGATCAATGGTGTGTCAATATAGTGACAGGTGTCAATTTGTTGACACGTATTCTGTATTAGCATTTCTTCTGTTCAGTCAAAGTGAAATCATGGGTAAAAAACGAAAACGCGGGCTAGCTGCTCGTGAGCAGCAAATAATGGATGTCCTGTACTTGCTCGGAAAGGCTTCCGTTTCGGATGTTCGTGAAAAACTGACCGATCCTCCAAGTTATTCAGCCGTCAGGACTATGATTGGTCTACTTGAAAACAAAGGATTGGTGCAGCGGGACCGAACAGGGGTGAAACACCTTTATTCACCAGTCAAATCAAGGAAGAAGGCAAGCCGATCTGCTCTGCGAAGCGTTATGGAAACATTCTTTCCTGAATCACCGGTCGATGCATTAGCAGCTCTCATCGACGATTCAGCTAAAGAATTAACCCCGGATGATCTTGATCGTTTAGAACAAGCGATCAAGCGTGCCCGAAAGGAAGGTCGATGATATGAATCATAATCTATTAATGTCAGGCAATTTACTGTTTTCAGAGACTGGTTTTTCGTCCGCTTCAATTTTATTGATTGATCTGTTCGTCAAGTCTTTTCTGTTACTCATTGTCACGCTGGTTTTTACTTTATTGCTTCGAAAAAAATCAGCTGCAACAAATCATCGGCTCTGGTCATTAGGGTTTAGCGGATGTCTGTTCATCCCTGTCATTGTCTTGTTTTTGCCAACATGGTCGTTACAAATCCTGCCGAACTCATGGTTTCAATCGGAGATGAGTAAAAATATCACGACAATCAGTGAAGAACTTATTCCAGATTCTCCAAACAATTTGGCAAATCAACATGAAATAAAATCTTTCGAAAATTCGGATCGCCTTTCAAATTCAGAAAACTCCTTTGATCATGCGACGGGCAACAATGCAGAAGCCGGTTTGAATCTCCATG
>JAJRVU010000096.1 GCA_024277145.1 Planctomycetota bacterium | reverse complement strand
ATGATGAATGAACTTTAATAGGACGAGTATCAAACATTAAACGATATACAACGCAAGTGCCTTCTTAACTGAAAAAAGCAGTGTTCATCCACATTCTAATATCTTTGATAATCTCATCAGAAGAGCTGACTCCTATTGTTGTTCTAATATGCTTTTCATAATTATAGAATCCCAATGAAGGAATGTTTCCAACCTCTGAATTCTTGATAAAATCCCGATACTCAGAATTGTCGATATCAACTGATCGAAATTCTATAACATCCGGTACTTGAGAAATTACTTTCATCAGATTTAAATCCATTTTGAGATCAATTTTGTTCCAAGGTGCCCAAAAATGGATTATCAACCACTGAAAAGATAAATCTTTTTTTTTGAATACCGCTGTGGATGGTTGCCATTGTTCATTTTTGTTTTCTGAACTCATTGAATTAGTTTTCCATAGAACCTGCTAATCTTGCCATAAATCCAATTTGATAACATTCTCATTCACTATAATATCATTTAAAGCGATCATTTTTTTGAACTTACTTTTGAAAACACGTTGAACAGAACTGTTACCAAGTCTTCTTTATTATCGTACCACCACATCGTTTGCGGATTAGCCCAATCACTTGTTTGAATAATATTTTTTATTTTTTCAACATCCTTTTTAGAAATATATTTATTCACAAGATTTTCGATTGCTCTATTTTTGGGATTCAGTTTTTTGTAATTTTCTTTGATAAGACGTAATTCCAGATCAACAATTACACTTTCAATAGCCGTATCAAGAGAATACTTTTCGGCAAGTGAAAAAGTTTCATTAGCGATCCTTTCCGCATGAATTCTATTCATTTCTTCTTCAGAATACTTCATGTGTGGAATACATGCAGAATTATTCTTATATTTATTAAGCTTTCTAATTTGAAGCCAATACTCTTCCCTGACATCATCGTCGATTTCTGCCTTTATCACATATATGGCATCTGACCCATTCTGGCTGCATTCGGATATCCAATATTTATTTTTTATATTAGCATCATAGTAATTCACTTCAAGATTTTTCTTCTTGAGTTGGTAGAATATTTTTTCACGATATTGAAGCACATTGCCATCTTCCAAAACTTTAACCCTGCCAATTCTTGCTGATTCAGAGTGACAATGGCTTGGCTCAATCCACATTATTTTGGTAAGATTCATGATTGAACTTCTTCCCCCTTACGCATGAGAACTAATCATATAATTTCATATCATAAAAACAGTTCGTAATAAATATGCGATAAATTAGATAAGCACAAGTTCTTCATTGATGGTCTGCAAAGTAGACCCTACGCAAGCATAATAATTCACCCTGCCACAGTTGATAAAATTATCATCTCATCCGATTAAAACACTCTGAATTATTATTGGTTCGGTTGATTTGCCTGCCCATATTTCTGAAGAATGGCTTTGATGCTGGAATACTGTGTGTGCCAGGCGTTTTTGCTGTAGCCACCACTTAAAGTCATCACGACTGGAATATTACGATCCACGCAGGCATTAATCACCATGCTGTCCCGTTTTACAATTCCGGCTTCTGTCATGTTAACCGAAGCAAGAGGGTCACCTTTAAAAGTATCGCAACCCGCCACGTAAAAAACGATGTCCGGTTTATTCGCAGCTTTAAAAACTTTCGGCAGATGAGTTTCTAAAATTTCAAGATACTTTTTATCATCGGTTCCTGCAGTGATTTCAACGTCCAAATCACTTTCTTCTTTCGGGAAAGGGTAAATATCACCTTGATGAATCGAAAAACAGTAAGTGCTATCATCCTCTGCAAGGCAGACTGCAGTGCCATTGCCTTGATGGACATCCAGATCAATCACAAGGGCTCGCTTAATTTTGCCTTCAGCCTGAAGAACACGAATTGCAATCGGGATATCTGCATAAATACAGAAGCCTTCCCCTTTATCTGGTTTTGCGTGGTGGTAGCCACCCGCTAAATTGATTCCGATGCCATTTTCTAATGCACGACGAGATGCAAGCAAAGTTCCCCCTGTGGCATATCGAAAGGGTTTTAATACATTTTTATCGATCACGGGAACAGAAATAAAGCTGATCAACGGTGCTTCCAGATAGGTTGCAATTTCTGATGAATCTTTCAGGCTTTCCAGATACGATTTTGTGTGAACGTGAAGAATTTCCTTTTCCGAAATTTCTTCAGGCTGTTCGACAAGGAGGAGATCAGCAATTTTATCAGCCAATAGTTGATCATGAATCCGTTTGTATTTATGGATATCGAACGAATGAAGCTTTTCAATTCCACCAAGCTGAATTGTGTATTTCTCTGAATAGACAAGAGAGACCTGAGTTTTCTTTTTTTCTGCTGAAATGATTCTGTTATCCTGAAAACGAGGAGTGAGCCAGAGGGAACCCGCTAAGAATATCACGATGGCCAATATCATTGGAACTCGAAACCGCATTGATTCGCTCCCTGCTTTCACTAATTCTTTGATGACATGATTTTATTTATCATCAATACAATATGAATTAGTATAGCAGGTTTAGTATGGTTTCAAAAAGAATTATTCCAGTGCAGGTTGCACTTAACTGTAGCTTCGCTAGATAGCATTGAGACCTTATTTAAAAGCTCTAATTCGCTACACATAAATTAAACACGCTCTAATAGAATATTAAAGCCAAAACAATTTCGCGACACTTTGTATTGATCACCACTTGCCAAAGCCTTCCCTGGCAGTGACAGGTGATATTTACGTCAAAAAACATCCTCGTTATATCGCTACCACAAGGCTTTCATGAAGAACAGTTTCTTCAAATGCAAGGGCTGATGCCTGATCCCCTTTTTTGGATTCAGCACGGTATTCCTCACCTTCGCCAACTGCTTCTGATTGTTTCCATTTCATCTTGTCAGTTGCACCGATAAGTTTTTCAACATCTTCCACAGAAGTATGCTGATCTGTTTCTTCAACATTTAAGGCATCAAAAACAACACCTGAGAGAATTCGACTCCAGACTTTCTCACAAGTCGAAGGTTTATCAAACAATTCCATAGAGACAATTTTATCACCAATGGCAAAGGCAAGACCTGTTGCATCACTTATGTACTTCAATTTTTCCTTGTATGAAGCAATCTTGTCTTCATAAGCATCAAAAACATCTGACATTGCAGACGTATTAGATTCGACAGCAAATTCAGAATGCAGCATTTCTATGTCATTCCATACCTGATGCTGGTCTGAAACATGCCCCATGTCCTGTTTAACTGACTTCGCGACTGATTCTTTCAAAGCTCTTCGAACCTTTAAAGGGGAGTGAGAGCCGCTTGATTTAAAATGTTTTGACTTGTAATCCCATCTTCCTTGCTCAACACATGAAACAGGTATCCTGATTTTAGAATGTGCTGCGACTAAAACCGAGGTATTGAGAATTCGGTTTTGTTTGGCACCGACAAGTTCCTCTCCTTCAAGGAAAAGTACACGCAAATCACCTTTGTTTTCGACAAGTAATTCAGGGACAGAACCACCTTCATCAATCTCCTCAACTAAAACAGACTCACCAGACAAAGCCACATCGGATAACAAGTATTCGACTTCACTCATTGACTCAGAGAACAATGGAAATACGGAGAGAGTTTCATGGCGAACAGGTTCACCAACACGGATTTTGGGAAATGTAACAGGCATAAGCTTCCTTTCAAAGAGTTGACACTCCAGAAAAATCTGGGTTCGGGAATT
The DNA here is from genome assembly GCA_024277145.1 of Planctomycetota bacterium. GTDB lineage: Bacteria > Planctomycetota > Planctomycetia > Planctomycetales > Planctomycetaceae > JAJRVU01. The sequence continues at coordinate 3,853 of JAJRVU010000096.1, read as the reverse complement.
CTATGCAGGAAATCTTAAAAGTCAAATATTGAGACTGCAAAGCATTAATGACCTCAAAAGACTTACAAAAAATAAAGAAATATTTATTTAAGTCTGACAGCAAAACAAATGGAAAAAGCCGAGAAGAATTGGCCTTAAAACAAGCTGTTTTTAAAGCACTTCAGTAAAAATCCAGACGCTAGGACTAGAAAATCATCAGAATCAATTGATGCCTTTATCGCTACAACTTATTGCCGCAATATTTACAGTGGCGGGCATCGGTATCGTGTCCTTCTGCCATGCATTCGGGACAAACCTGAGTCGACACCCCTTTCCCGCTTGCGTGTGCCAGTTCTGACGTAACAATACCTGTAGGAACAATGATCATGCAATATCCAAGAATCATCATGCAGGCTGCAAGAGCTTTCCCAAGTGGGGTTACAGGAGAGATATCGCCATAACCAACGGTTGTCATCGTGACGACAGCCCAGTACATGCTTTCCGGGATGGAATCAAAACCAGTGACAATTACATCCTTTCCATCGGGATCAATGCGTCCCCCTTCAATCAAATGCATGGCCGATCCAACAATCACAACTGCAATTAATACAAATGACAAAAAGACTGCAATCTTTGCACGAGCGGACCAGATCGCCTGTCGAAATGCAGTTGCTTCTGTCAGCATATGGGCGAGCTTGAAAATACGAAATGCTCGCAACAAACGAACTGCTCGGATGACTGCTAATCGACTTGCATTATTTCTACTGTCGATTCCCGGCAAAGCAATAATATACGTCGGCAGGATCGCTAACAGGTCTACAATTCCATAAAAACTGAAAATGTATCGAAGTGGTCGTCGAGCACAAACAATTCGAAGCAAATACTCAACTGTGAACAGAATTGTAAAAAACCATTCTGCTCGTTCAAGTGATAGGGAATATTCTTTACGAAAGGAGGAAACACTTTCACACATCACAATCACAACACTCAGTATAATTGCAATCAAAAGCAGAACATCAAACAGCTTTCCCGCAGGTGTGTCCGCTTCAAAAATGATGATATACAATCGCTCGCGCCAGGTATGTTCTTCAGACTTTTCGTTGAAGTTTCTGTTTTCGGACATGGCCAGCACCTTGCGCCATTGTGATGACGCTCCCTTTCCGGTTATTTTTTCAATTATCTTAAACAGAGATAATCGTGGACTCATCACTGTTAATATGACAGAGGGACAAAAATGTCAATCAAGGTATTTAAGATTTCCAGGACAAACATATCCTTATTCCAATTGATCATCAACCCGGTTTTTCAGTACAATACAGATCGGTTGGGTTAATCATTATTTAAATAGGGAGATTTAGATGAAGAAGGTACTGGCTTTGGTTTTGGCAGGTGGCAAAGGAGCCAGATTAGAACCTCTCACACGTGATCGGGCGAAGCCAGCAGTCCCATTCGGGGGTGCGTACCGAATTATCGACTTCACTCTTTCCAATTGCATCAACAGTGGCTTGCGCCAGATTTTGATTCTGACTCAATACAAAGCAGCAAGCCTTGACAGGCATATCAACGTCGGCTGGCGATTCCTTTGCAGGGAACTTGACGAATTTGTGGATGTCCTTCCTCCGCAACAAAGAATTGACGAGCAATGGTATCGAGGAACCGCTGATGCTGTTTATCAGAATATTTATTCCATTGAAAAAAGCCAGCCGGAACATGTTGTCATACTTTCGGGGGATCACATTTATAAAATGGATTACTCTGAACTCGTTAACGATCATATTGAAGCGGATGCAGATGTTTCCATTGCGTGTATTCCTGCCAGCATTGAAGAAGGGAAACAGTTCGGCGTGATGCAGGTTGATCGAAATAATCGTGTCATTAATTTCCAGGAGAAGCCTGAGAATCCGCAACCCATTCCTGATTCTCCCGATCTTTGTCTTGCATCAATGGGAATTTACGTTTTCAAAGCAAACTTTCTTTTTGAGCAGCTATGCCAGGATGCAACCCTTCAGAACAGCGAACATGATTTCGGTAAAAATATAATCCCTTCCGTGATCGATAACCATCTTGTAAGAGCTTTTCCTTTTAAAGACAAAAACACCGGTAGCGGACGATACTGGCGGGATGTCGGAACTCTTGACGCTTACTATGAAGCCAATATGGACCTCGTTCAAGTTCATCCGCAGTTGAATCTTTACGATCAAGCGTGGCCAATTCGAACTTACCAACCGAGCACCCCTCCTCCCAAGTTTGTCTTTGCGCAACAAGCCGATGAAAATCCTCGTGCAGGTCTTGCAATGGATAGCATCATATGCCAGGGATGTATTGTTTCCGGTGGTCGCGTGATCCGTTCCATTCTTTCCCCCAACGTTCGTATTAATAGCTGGGCACACGTGGAAGATTCAATACTTTTTGAGAATGTGCACATCGGCCGACATGCTAAAATCAAAAATGCAATTATTGATAAAAACGTCAGTGTCCCTGAAAATATGGAAATCGGATTTAATCATGAAGAAGATAAATCACGCGGATTTCATATCACGGAATCAGGACTGGTCGTCATAGGCAAAGCTCCCGGAATCGGAGTCCTTTCCGAAATCAGTTAACAATTTCGAAAATAAGCGAGTTAATTTTCAATGCAATTTGGTGCACATGTTTTTGTCTGGCAGGATCAGTTTACCGATGATGATCTGTTAAGAATTCTGGACGATGCAAAAAAATGGGGGCTCTCATTTCTGGAAATTCCGATTGGTGATGACATTAGTTTTTCACCCCAGTTGATTTCAAAGCACGCGCAGGAATGTAACCTTGAACTGGTGTTAAGTCCCGGGGGGGATTGGCCTATGAATTGTGATATTTCATTGGAATCTCAATCTAACCGGATTAAGGGAATTAACTGGCATAAAAAAGCAATTGAATTGACTGCAGAATCCAACGCGATTGCTTACACAGGCGCTATTTATGGTCATCCGGGAGCCGTTTTAAGAAAAGGTTCATGCCCGGATGAACTCAAAAGAACTGCAGAAGGATTAAATGAACTTGCAACGTTTTCAGAAGCACACAACGTGAAATTGGTCCTTGAGCCGATGAGCCATTTTCGAACTCACATTGCAAACAAACCAGAACAGATTAATCAACTCATTAAAAATGCGAAACACTCCAACCTGTTTTCCTTGATGGATACTTATCACCTAGCAACGGAAATTCCATGTTATGAAAAAGCATTTGAAGTATTTGAACCACTGCTTTGGGGAATCCATGCTTGCGAAACGAATCGCGGAGCACCGGGAACAGGATTTCTTCCCTGGGAAAACTTAATGAAAGCCGTCGTGAAAAATCAATGGGATGGATACTGGGGATTGGAAAGTTACAACTCAACCTGGCGAGATGGTCAATTCGCCTATGAAAGAGGCATGTTTCATCATGTCTGCGATAATGCTGAACAATTCATAAAACAATCCGTTTCGTTTCTGAATGATCTACGCGAACGATGTCTCAACAGATAATTCTCTGCAAGTTTTTTTGAACCACAGTTTTTATAAAAAGAAAAGGCCTCACGCAGAGTTCGCAATGCCGCGGAGACTATTATAACAGTTGTCATTACATAAAAAACTGTAGATCAGGCTGTGCCTGACTCAAACCATGTTAGTGTAGGGTCTGCTGTGCAGATCATCAAGAAAGATTGCGTTATAACATATCTGGTCTGCACAGCAGACCCTACTGATACAGATTCTTCTTCGTGACTTGTATGTTTGATATATCAGATTCTGGTAGTGTAATGGACATTGCCGTGGGAAAGACTTCTGAGCGTAGCGAAGAAGGATTTTCCACGGCGGCCGACGACAGATCGATCGTGACTGGGTCTTCCAAGGCCGAT
>JAJRVU010000095.1 GCA_024277145.1 Planctomycetota bacterium | reverse complement strand
GGAAAGCCCTGCGGATATGGGTGCAGCCATGAAACGAGCCATCGAAAAAGGTTAGATCAATTTTCTTCGTTTTCTGGCGTGATGAATTCTTAATTCAAACAGGCTATAAAAATTCCCCGACTTGAATATCAACAAGCCGGGGTTTTTTGTGTAAATAGAGCAATCGAGAGTTTCTATTTTTCGTCGTCTGCACAAACCCATTCATTAAGAGTGGGCTTGTAATCGATCAGCTCATTATCTGCAAAGTAGATTGCAATTTCTTTGGCCGCTGCTTCCGGTCCATCACTGCCGTGCATCAGGTTCATCTGTCGGCTGATGCCGAAATCACCCCGAATAGTTCCCGGAGCTGCTTCGCTTCCATTGGTTGGACCCATCATGGTTCTCATAACAGAAATCGCACTTGGGCCTTCTGCACAAATGGCAACAACCGGGCCTGCAGTGATGAATTCTTCCAGTAATGGATAAAAAGGCTTTTCAATATGCTCTTCATAATGTTTGGCAGCCAGTTCTTTGGTGACTTGAAGCATTTTAACACCAACCAGTTTCAATCCCTTGTTCTCAATTCGGGTCATCAGTTGTCCGACAAGTCTTCTTTGCACTGCATCTGGTTTTGCCAGAATTAATGTCCGTTCAATAGCCATTCTTTTCGTCTTTCTTAGTAGGAAATATTTAGAGTAGAAAATATTTGAGGTTATTAATATCGAGTTATTTATGCTTTTACCGGGCCAGCAATCAGTCATTCCGATTTAAGAATCAGGAATAATTCAGGATTCTAAGCTATGATTTGCAGGAACTGATCAAACAGATATTGGCTGTCATGAGGTCCTGCAGAGGCTTCCGGGTGATACTGCACACCAAATGCCCGGAACTCATCATGGCTGATTCCTTCAACGGTGTTGTCATTCAGGTTGCTATGCGTGACACGTACTCCATCTGGAATGGAATCGGGATCAAGCGCAAATCCATGATTCTGGCTGGTGATTTCAACTTTTTTGGAATCATGGTTCAGGACCGGTTGGTTCGCTCCGCGATGTCCGAATTTCAGTTTGAAAATTTCGCCACCGAGGGAAAGACCCAGTAGTTGAAGTCCCAGGCAGATTCCAAAAATTGGTTTTTTTCCAAGCAACTGCTGGATGGTATCTGTTGCATATTTTAAAGGGCGAGGGTCTCCCGGTCCGTTGGATAAGAATATTCCATCAGGATTCAATGCCAGGATATCTTCTGCAGAAGTCGTTCCCGGAACAATTGTGACTTTGCAGCCTCTTTCTTTAAAATGTCGGGGGATATTTCTCTTCATGCCGTAATCAATAGCAACAATATGTTTTTGAGAAAGTTCAGCGGTTTTCATACTAGCAGGGTCACCAAAAGATGGGTTTCCTAATGTTGAAAGTGGTTCTTCCCAACTGCTGATTGAATCTGGCATCACCTCTTTCACGAGGTCTCGCCCGACTAGTTCAGGACTGGATTGCGCTTTTTTGACAAGGGATTCATCATCCAGATCGGTTGTGGAGAGAACACCTGTCATTGCTCCATGTACGCGGATTCGTTTGACCAGTGCCCGGGTATCAATTCCCTGAAGCCCAATAACATTTGCCTGTTTCAGGTATTCATCGAGTGATTGAGTGGAGCGATAGTTGCTCGGTTGCTCACAGAGTTCCTTGCAAATAAAACCACTCAGCGAAAGTCCACTGCTTTCGACATCTTCCGGGTTCACTCCATAATTCCCGATTTGTGGATAAGTCATCGTGACAATCTGACCATTGTAGGAGGGATCAGTCAGGATTTCCTGATATCCTGTCATACTGGTATTGAAGACGACTTCCCCGAAAATTTCTCCACTGGCTCCGAATCCGGTTCCTGTAAAAACGGTTCCATCAGCCAAGGCAAGTTTGGCGCAATTATTGGACATTGAGGCGGGCAATACTTTTTTTAATGGTTGTCATCCGAACAGGGCTTACTTACAGGTTGAGTCTTTTGATTGAGAGTCAATTGCTGAAGAAAAAGGTTATTGCCGATTCATAGGCAAATTGTTCGAATTTCGAATTTTTAAACAAAACGATCTATATTTATCAAACTTGCCTGTAAAAAAGAAGAGACTGCCTTAATAAAGACAGTCTCTATTGGAAGAATTCTTGATTTTCAGGGGATTTTTCAATTCATGAACAGGACACTCAGGATGCCATGCCTGAATTGAACCATTTCAGATTGAAAAACCTTATTTTTCATGATCCTGGGTCAGGATAAAATCATCAAATCGAAGTTCTGCAGAGTCCGGATCGGTGATGTTTTCAAACAGTTCCGAAATGACTTGATGGAAATGATTTTTACGGACCGAGTAAAAATTATGTTTACCATCCCGGCGAGCTTCAATGAGCCCAGCGACCCTGAGCAGTGCCAGATGATGGCTGACTGCAGGTTGACTTTGTCCTAATTTATCACAAAGTGCAGTCACGTGAAGCTCATCTTCGCGCATCAGATAGAGTAAAATTCTTAAACGGGTTTCATCAGATAGAAGCTTGAAAATCTGGACAAGGTTTTTTTCAAGCTCAGAAGACAGCTCTCGAAATTTCGGAGCAGAGTCCAGTAACTCCGGTTCTACCAGGTTTGTAACCATTGATTTATTTAAGCCTTTTTTGTTGGAATTTAACGACCGTTCACTATTTTGCTCTTCATGACCAGAAGAAGCGTTTGAATCGGACATAATGTTTTTGGAAATCCTTAATTCTGTTTAATGCCTTTTCAGGGCTCTTTTGTTAAGGTTAAGTTCTGTAAAGAAAAAAAATGATTCAAACCGATGGCCCCCAGTTTGAATTTTTACGAACAGACTTGTCAAAGTTGAATTTGTTAAAGTTAAAAAGTAATGATCACGTTTCAGGACAATCAATTTATCGTACGCAGGAAATCTATCCACGGCAAATATCTGTTCCTTTCCTGCTGAGGCTGACGAAATCGCTATTGTCGTTTAGTTGACAAAGTGAAAACGTAAAACCTGCCCGGAACAGACGGAATCCGCACATTAATTTAATTATATTCGTAATATTAGTAGGCGACCTGTCTTTCAAACTGTGGTAATAATTCACTCTTTGAAAATAAACACGAAACGTGCGAGAGATAGGAAATAAGAAATGTATAACACTTCTCGTAGAACGCCTTAAGTAGATAATAGAAACTGTTGAATTAGTAAAAACTTTAATACCAATTCGTATCTTTAGATCCCATTATTGCCAGCTTTTCATATGTCGTCAATAACTTTCATGGTAAAATATGGAAATGTCAGCAAATAGGATGAGGAAATGTTGATATTTTTTCATCATGAGTATCTGTTCTTAGTTAGTTGGAAAACTTTCCTGTTTATATTGTCGACAAAATATTAGCATTTTAAACAGGATTCAATGTCAAAATGTCAATTAAAGCGTAATACGCTTTTTTGTGGCCGTGAGGGGTGTGTTTTGATTTTCAGGTACGATACTCCCACGAGCCAGTACCGACTACGTGAAAAGTAAAATGCAATTAGACCAAGAGTCCAGAATAGTTTTTGAAACTCGGTTTCATATGTTAAACAGTAGAAATGTGTGTGGGAATTAATTGATGGGAAACGAGTTTGCAAATTTAGAAGGATTACAAGTTGTTGTAACCGGTTCTTCGAGTGGAATTGGAAAGGCGATTGCGATTGAACTTGCCAGGGCAGGGGCTGATATTTTTCTACATTGTTGTCACTCCGTCGAAAAAGCTTCTGCTGTCTCAGAAGAAATTTCTCAACTGGGAAGGAAGGCTGAAGTGATTCTTTGTGATTTTAGTAAAGTCGATCAACTTGAATCTTTCGTGGATCAGGTTTGGAGCAAAGCAGGTTCTATTCCCTTGTGGGTGAATAATGCAGGGGTAGATTTATTGACAACTCCTGATCGCAGCTCAAGCTACGAACAGAAACTCCAGAAACTGTTGGATGTTGACGTGCGGTCCACCTTGTTGCTTTCCCGGTATGTGGCTAAGAGGATGTCTGAAGGATCAGGCGGGAGCATTCTGAACATTGGGTGGGATCAGGCGGATCGTGGTATGGAAGGGGAAAGTGGAGAATTGTTTTCTGCTGCCAAAAATGCCATCATGGGGGCAACAAAATCGCTTGCCAAGTCTTATGCTCCTTCCGTCAGAATTAACTGTATTGCTCCGGGATGGATTAAAACTTACTGGGGAGAGAAAGCAGGAGATTATTGGCAGGAGCGGGTTCTGGATGAAACTCCTTTGAACCGATGGGGATTACCGGAAGATATTGCAAAAATGGCTCGGTTTTTGCTGAGTCAGGATGCATCATTCATTACGGGACAAGTGATCAACGTGAATGGCGGAGCTTATTGTTAACTGTATGGTTATGATAATAGTGAATTGAAGCAGGTGAATCATGGCAAAAGATGAAATACTCTCAGAAGAAGCGATTGAGAAAGTACTGTCCGAATTAGAAAATTGGAAAATTTCTGATGGTTGGCTGACAAAAACGTACAAGACTCCCGGTTTTTCTCATACCCTGATGTTGGTTAATACCATTGGCTACATTGCAGAAGCAGCCTGGCATCACCCGGATATGGAAGTCGGTTATGCCAAGGTCAAAGTTAAACTGAAAACGCATCGCGTTCAGAGAATCACAGCCAATGATACAGAGTTGGCTAAAAAAATTGAGGAAGTGGTCAGCTGGTTGCCAGATGAAAAAGATGCGTTGGAAGGTTTTCCGAAAAAATGGATTACATCCTGATTTTTTCTTAATAACGAATTGCTGATTTTAGTTTGAATAGTATGTCACAGGAACGAATTTTATTTTTGACGGGCAGTTTGGCAGAATATTCGTTGCGCGAAATTCTCTCCAATTTAAGCCAGCAGATGGAATTCGATTTCGAAATTGAAGTTCTTGGAATCAATGTTGCTGCATTAATGCATGTGGATTGGGTCGCCCGAAAACTTGAATTGGAAGGAACGTATCAAAGAATTATCGTTCCCGGATGGTGTCAGGGAGATTTAAAAAAGCTGGAAGAATTGTTTTCTGTCCCTTTTGAACGGGGACCAAAAGATTTATATGACCTTCCAGAATATTTTGGTCGGGAGAAAATGCCGATTCCTGATTTGGATCAGTACGACATTGAAATATTGGCTGAAATTAATCATGCCCCTCATTTTTCGCCTGCTGAAATTCTTAAACAGGCAAAGCATTATCGCGATAGCGGAGCCAATATCATAGACCTCGGCTGTATTCCGGGAGAAATCTGGAAGGATGCAGGAGATGTTGTCAGAATGCTCAGGGCTGAGGATTTTCGGATTTCCATTGATAGTTTTAATCAGGAAGAAGTAGAAGCTGCGGTTGAAGCTGGTGCGGAACTGGTGCTGAGTTGCAATCAAAGTAATATTAAATGGGCCAAAAAACTGAATGCAGAATTGGTGGCCATCCCTGATTTTCCTGACCAGTTTGAAACCCTTGTTCCCATTTGTGAAGAATTATCCAGTGAAGGAGTGAAATATCGGATTGATCCGATTCTGGAACCGATTGGTTTTGGATTTACAGCCTCACTTGCCCGATATTATGAAGCAAGAAAACGCTGGCCTGAAATTCCAATCATGATGGGGATTGGAAATTTGACGGAACTTACCGAAGTTGATTCAGCAGGCGTGAATGTTATTCTTGCTGGTGTCTGTCAGGAATTGGAAATTCATTCGGTTCTGACAACCGAAGTGATTAACTGGTCTCAATCTGCAGTTCGGGAATTTGATCTGGCTCGTAAATTGATGTTTCATTCGGTCAAAAATCATGTTCTGCCAAAACATCTGGAATCAGGATTAGTTGTATTAAGAGATTCCCGACTTCTGAAACGTTCCGAAGAAGAATTGGAGAAACTGGCTTCACAACTGAAAGATCCGAATGTTCGAATCTTTGCAGAATGCGGAGAGATTCATATGATGAATCGTAACGGGCATTGGAAAGGAACGGACCCTTATCAGGTGTTTGACGAATTCCTGAAACAAAATGAGAAACTGGATGCGGAACATGCCTTTTATCTCGGATATGAAATAAGCAAAGCCAGAACTGCATTGCAGCTTGGAAAACAGTATACTCAGGATGCACCGTTGGATTGGGGATTTCTGACCGAAAAGGAAATCAGCGCCGTTCATCGTCGAAAAGAAGAAAAAAAGAAACAGGCAAAAAAGGACTCATAATGCGAGCGTATGAAGTACAGGAAGAATTTGGGATTGATCAACTCCAGCTTGTGGATAAAAAATCACCCGAGCCGGGGCCGAATGATGTCCTGATCGATATGAAAGCCTGGTCATTGAATTATCGAGATTTGATGGTTGTGAAGGGTTTGTACAATCCTAAAATGGTTCGACCCCGAATCCCTTTCTCTGATGGAGTAGGAGAAGTCATTGCAGTTGGAACTGATGTGACTCGTGTTGCTGTGGGTGATCG
>JAJRVU010000094.1 GCA_024277145.1 Planctomycetota bacterium | reverse complement strand
GCGAATCTGGTTACGATAAAGGAATGTCAGGGCAATCACGGATAAAACCGTTATCAATGACAGAAGACCAACCAGGGGGCTTATCGGATCCATCATTATGAAACACCAAACAGTCCCAAGCATAGAGAAGCCTAAAACTGCCGCGATCCACCTGATAGACGCTGGAACGGGAAAGGCAGTTTTCTGCGACCACTGTTCAAGGTAACTCTGGTTAAAGTCTTTCTTAAGTTCAGGGTATAAGAGGGCATACTCTTCAAAGAGTTTTGTTTCACCCGTCAATTCTTTGACCGCATCTTGTCGCTTTTGAATTCCTTCAGCATCAGGAACTTCAGATAACCATTGAGCCAGACATTCTTCCCCCAAACTTGTTTGAGAAAAATTAATGAACTGGAACAAGGAGCCTTTCCCGAAAATATCAAGGTCTGATGTATAGGGATGATTTGCGTCGAGAAAACGTTCTCCTGAATCCCCGATTCCATGCCAGATGTTTTGAAAACGGTTTATTCCTGTACGATAATAAAGGCAGGCATCCCCAGCAAGCTTTTTTTTTCGGAGAACCTTGCCATGAATGAACATCAAAACAGCAAAAACAGCAATTGGTGCCCCAATCCATTCGACAGATAAAGCGTGATATCGCCAGATACCAAAAGCAACGCCAATAGCAGACAGGAAAACAAAACCTCTCATTGAAGCAATAAGGGTATCCTGATTCTCCAACCCATTAGCATTGGTCGAGAATTTTTCGAGTTCATCCTGATAGAATATTGAAGGCGAGGTTTTTTCCATCCGTTTTTTCAGTTCAAGGTGTATTAGGACCGTTCGTAAGAAGTCGATTCAAATCACCATAATACCAATTGAATTGATTTGGTGCGAGTTCACACTTTAAGCTCTTTCCTGAAGATATGGAAAAAATCTCTAAAGGAAAATCCAGAACAATTCTAAGAAATCTCTTCTTCAGGTTGTTCTGAATGCTCAGGCTCTTCAATAGCAGTTTCTTCTGGTTTGAGTTCAGATACTTCAACTGAGTTCTCGTCTGTCTGCTGATTAAGATCCTCTGCTTCCGTGTCATGACTCTCAGGTGATTCAACCTGTTCATTTTCTTCCGTGATTTCTTCCAGGCTACTTTTATGTGGAATAGAATCATTCACTTTTTTAACTGATTTTTTAATTTTCAAATAATTTCTGGTCAGGTCAGCAACCAGGATTAATCCCACAAGCAAGCAGCCAATGGCTTGTAATGAGAATGAATGATTTCCGATGAATGAAGAAAAATGCAAGATTGCTGCTAGTCCAAGAGAACCAACAGCCAGGATCGCTTTAACAGTCAGAGCGCCTTGTAACAGGACATTATCGTGTTTGGCAACTGCAGATCTTGCAGAGTAATTTGCCACCTCTCTCAATGAATCTAAATTAGCCCGAAGCTCATCAGCATCCACCTTCTTGCGAGGTTTAGGCATCTCTTTCAAAAGTTCTTCCGTTGGCTCTTCCTCAACTTCATCAGAATCATCATTTTTTAGTTTGTCCATGAAGTTAAGATTTGATGAATTATCGGCTTGCTTGGCCTCTTTCTTCTTTTTGATGTCAACGGTGTTTCCATCGTCTTTTCCACCGGAAGTTTTGGAAAATAGTCTCGCCATATAGGCTTCCATGCTGTTCGGATCTTCAACATCAAACTGTTCCGGTTCGGGTTCAGATTCTTCAGACTTGTCTGTGATATCTTGCTCTGGATTATTGAATGGAGTGTTATTTTCTGAGGTTTTATCAGAAGTAATCCCGTCAGGAATATTATTTTCAAGTTCCGATCCCAAATCCAACTCACTTAGAATTGCGTCCTGCTCATGATTGCTCTGAGGTTCTTCTGTTTGAATCTCATCTGCAGGATTTTCTTCGACCTGAGCCGCTTCAGATAGTTTATCTTCGGGAAGGTCAAACATGTTTGCCAATGTAGAATGAAGTTCATTAACAGATTCTGCGTCGTTTTCTTCATTCAATTCTGAATTTACTGACTGCTCTTCATCGATTGTCTCGGAAGGTTCTTTGTCATCCATAAATAGTTCTGCAGGAATCAAAGCTTCATCCTTTGTTCCAACTTCGTCTTCGGCTTCGTCATTCGCACTGAATTCCTGATCCTCTGCTTCAACCTGAGAAGATGATTCACTGATTAACTCTGCAGCGGAATTTCGTTCTTCCAATTCAGTGATTGTTTCATTTAATTTTTCATATTTTTGAACCAGTTCATTTCGTTCTTCTTCTGACTCCTGAAGTTTTTCTTCGAAATCAATTTTGAGTTCTTCAAGCTCACTGTTTTTCTGGTTAAGTTCATCTCGTTCGTTTGCAATCTGCAATTTTTCTTCTCGGAGCTGTTTATTCTCATCATTGGATGAAGTTAAGGCTTGATTCCCCTCTTCTAAAAGCTCTTTTTCTTCCTGAAGTTTCTGGTGTTCCAATTCCTGACTATTCAGGGTTTCGATCAGTTCCTGCTTTTCTTCATCCCAATTTGCAGTAGCTGCTTTAAACTCTTTTTCCTGGTCAACCAGGGCATTTTTTTGCAGTTGAAGTTCTTCCTGTAATGCAACAACTCCTTCGTTGTTTTCCTCTTTCGATTCCTGGATTTCCAGTTTTGTTTTTTCCAGTTCTTCTTTTTCTTGTTCGAATTTATTTAACTCTTCAACCAGTTCCTGTTTTTCCTCTTCCCATTTTTTACAGGCTGTTTCAAATTCCGTTTTCTGTTCTTCAAGTGTTTCTTTTTCAAGTTGAATCTCTTCACGAAGCAGGATTACTTCATTATCACTCGCTTCTGATTTTTCCTGAAGGATTTGTTCTGATTCTTTCAGTTCCGATTCAAGCTGATCCAACTCCGATTTCTTTTCAGATAATTCATTTTGCGTTTCCAAGAACTGCTGTTTCTCTTCTTCAAAACGTTTATTCTTTTCAATCAGTTCCTGTTTCTCTGTATCAATTTTATTTTGTTCTTCAATAAGGCCCTGTTTTTCCTCTTCCCATTTTGCACAGGCTATTTCAAATTCCGTTTTCTGTTCTTCAAGTGTTTCTTTTTCAAGTTGAATCTCTTCGCGAAGCTGGGAAACTTCGCTCTCACTTGATTCTAATTTTTCCTGAAGGGTTTGTTCTGATTCTTTCAATTCTGCTTCAAGCTGGTCTAACTCCGATTTCTTTTCAGATAATTCGTTTTGTGTTTCAAAAAACTGCTGTTTCTCTTCTTCAAAACGTTCATTCTTTTCAATCAATTCCTGTTTTTCTTCATTCCAAGTGGAAAGAGATTCTTCAAGTTCGGCTTTTTGTTTCTGGATGGATTCTTTTTCGATTTGAATCTCTTCGCGAAGTTGAGAAACTTCTCCTTCCGTTGCATCAGTTTGTGCCTGAAGAGACAATTCCGATTCCTTCAACTGAGCTTCAAGCTCTTCTAACTCCAATTTTTTTTCAGCAAGTTCGGACTGTGTTTCAAAGAATTGTTGTTTTTCTTCTTCAAACTGAACATTCTTTTCGATCAGTTCCTGTTTTTCGGTTTTCCATTTTGAATTTGCTTCTTCAAGTTCTGCCTTTTGCGTCAGGAGGGATTCTCTTTCAGAGCGAATACTTTCCTGAAGCTCATCAGCCTCTTTTTCATTCTGTTCAAAAATCTTCTGATAAGTAGACTCTGTTTCTTTCATCTCTTTTTTCAATTGATCAAGTTCCACTCGATCCTTTGCGATTTCTTCTCGCTCTTCCTTGATTTTTTGCTTGTCTGCTTCCAGCTGATCTCTATCAATTTTCGCAGTTTCAATTTTCTCTTTATCTTCTTCTAGTTGACGTAATCCTGCTTCAAGCTGACGAGACCGTTCTTCAACCTGGCGTGATTGTTCTTCAATTTGTTGCTGTTTTTCTTCTAATTGACGTGACTGTTTTTCAATCTGCTGTGACTGTTCAAGAACCAGACTTTTCTCAATTTTGTACTGTTCCTTCTCCTGTTCCAGATGCTCTGTATCGAGTTCCAGGAGTGCTGAATCCTGATCCATTTGTTCCTTAAGCTGGTTCAACTCTTCCCGTTGAGCGATGAGAGAAGATTTTTGATTTTCAATTTCATCCTGTTCCGTTTTTCGTGATGAATTCCAATGTTGAATCTGTTGATCCAAATCTGCTTTCAATCTCAGGATTGAATTATTCTCTTCAACGAGTGATTTTTCCCGTTGATAATTTAACTCGGTTTGTTCCTTGAGTTGATTCTCAAGTTCTTTGACTAGCTCTTCTTTACGAGCTAGTTCTTCCAGTTTTTCTTCTGACAAATGAATTGACTGTTTTTGAGTTTCCGTTTGCTGAAGTACATATTTCTGCTGGCTCAGGATTTCATCCAGATGATTTTGTTGCTTGGTAACTTCAGTTTCAATGACCTGCAGCGTACTGTTAAGCCGATCATTCATCTCAATCAGATCAGAGTTCTTGTTTTTATTCTCACTTATTTTTGTGTTCTCAATATTCTCTACGTTGGAAATAGTTTCCTGGTTGATCTCTGCTGGTAGTGATTCATTGTCAGTGAAAGAAGAATCATTCCCTGCAGGTGTCACAGGAACGTTTATAGAAGAGGGAACTGTTTTTTCAATCGGTTTTGATTCAACGGGCTTTGCCTGAATTGATTCTATTTGTTTGATTTCTTCCTGAATGGGTTCTGCGACTGGCTGTACAGACTGCGAGATTTGTGGTTGCTCAACTTGTATCGTTTCAGCTACGGTTATAATTTCAACTGTAAATTCGACAGGTCCAATTGTCAGTTGGTCTCGATTTCTTAAGGAGCTTGACCGAACAGGACCACCATTAATCCATGTTCGAAAGTCAATCGCATTGAGCATCCATTTAGAATCATCCCAGCTAATTTCACAATGTTGAGGCGCAATGCCTGACTGAGAAATTTGAATCGTGCAGTTTGCATCGGCTCCAATCAGGTTCTTTCCCTGATTTAATAACAGTTCCGAAATTTGCTGATTTTGTCGTACGGGAACGAGTTTTAATTGTGTCTTCATCGATTTACCAATTTCGTTATTTGTAATATCTCTCGATTTTATTTCGCGTCATATAATCGTTCGGGGAACCGGAATCCAAAGTCATTTCCTATCATCGAAGTGTTGACAGAAAACAACATATTCCCTTTAGGCATATAGCTTATAAAATGCCAAGAGTCAAAAAACGAAAGGACTTAGGGCGTATTTCCATCCTCGGTTCGCCAATTTTGAAGTGTTGAGTTTCAGCCCGATTGTTGATGGAAACAAAAAAAATTCCATGATAATGATCAGCCAGGAAGCCTCTTATAAGCAAGCGGGGTTACCGAACTACCGAAATAGTACGATTTATGTCGAAAAACAGAACGTTTTATGCACTCAATAAAGATCCTCAAGGATCGAATTGAAATGGAATGGCTGGAGAGTCGAGTGTCGTTACAAACGGAATATTTGTTTTATCCCAGACAACTTATTCTAATAACGCAATTCAAGCGAATTATTTCATCCAAAGATATTCAAGACGCTCACTGAAATGGAATTCCCGATTTTCTTCGCTGGAAATATGCGAAAAACCGGCAAATTCATAACAGCATAAAGCAACTTGATTTGAAGGAGAAACTCGTAACTGGTCCTTGACAAATCGTTAATTACTTAACGACAGAAAAACGATGAACTGTTGTCTGCTGATACACTTCAGTCGGCTTCAGAATTGTATTCGGAAAATCTGGTTGGTTGGGCGAATCAGGAAAGTGCTGGCATTCCAGGCAGAAACCTTCATTCTTTTTGTAGCCACCTACTTCTTCAGAGCCATCCAGAAAGTTACCCGTATAGAATTGCACACCCGGCTCTGTTGTTAAGACTTCCATGACCCGTCCTGATTTTGGTTCAATCACTTTGGCTGCCAGATTGAGCTTGCCATTCGTTCCGTTCTTTATGACATAGCAATGATCGTAACCGCCGGTAACCTGATCAATTCGAGAGCCAATGACCTGACTTTTCAGGAAATCCATTGGGGAACTCGCAACACTTTTTAACTCTCCTGTTGGAATAGATGTTTCATCCACCGGAATGAACTGGTCACAGGCAAGCATCAGTTCATGGGAAAGAATATCGCCCTCATCAGCCAGATTCCAATAACTATGATTGGTAAAATTAACAGGAGTCTCCTGATCAGTTGTTGCAGAATATTGAATCGTTAATTCGTTCTTGTCGTTCAAAAGATAACGGACGGTCAGCTTGACTGTTCCGGGATACCCTTCTTCTTTATCAGGGCTTTCATATTTTAATTCGACTCCGACAGCATCATCCTGCGTGATTTCAGCAGAATCCCAGACAGCCTTGTCGAAACCTTTCAATCCTCCATGTAAATGATTTGGTTCATTGTTGATGGCTAAGGTATATTCTTTTCCATTCAGACTGAATTTCCCTTCAGCAATTCGGTTGGCGTATCGACCACATGTGACACCAAAGTACGGTACATTATTCAGGTAACCCTCAATATCCTCATACCCTAAAACAACATTCTCAATATTTCCATCGCGATCAGGAACATTCACTGCAGTGACTGTTGCTCCCCAATTGATAATTTCGACCGTCATTCCATGTGTGTTGGAAAGAAAATATTTGGTAATGCCCCGTCCATCAGAGGTCTTTCCATAAGGTTCCGTTTGAACTTGCATGTTTGGTTCTTTCGTGTCGTTTTCTTTTTTGGGATTATCATCAGGAGTCTTCTCAAGCTCACTCCCTGCAGAACTGTTATTCTTCTCAGCGGAATTGGAATCCGTTTTATTATCTGCTGCGTCCCGACATCCCGGCAGTAAAATTGAAAACATCAAGATCAAAAGCAGTGTTCTCAGACCATTGAGATTTTTGCTCCATTCCAAAACCATTTGCAAACTCCTTATCTGCCTGTGAAAAATTCACTCAAATTCTTTTTGTCTTTGAATTTGAGAATTCCGTCTGAGGTCATAATCTTCTACTTTGCTATCTTCCTGAATGGAAATGTTCCGGTCAAGCCTGAGAGATTATTACGGATTTTAAGATTTCAGTCATTATAGAGCGGTTCTACAAATGATATAGAAGATTTAGGTGTTATCCCGACTGTATATGTACAGTGCGTCACGATCTACATCATTTCTAGACATTGTCGAATGTTGAAAAAATGAAGTGTTGAAAAAGTGAGTTTATCGTACCTTAATTGCAAGAACTTAATTGCAAGAAGAAGAATTGGACATGACCACTATTTTAGGATACAATTGGACATATCCTGATTTTCGATGAATTCACGAAAATATACGGGATTAGACCAACAGAATCACCTGAAACCTCGTAAATAGAGTGTCCCAGTGGAGTTAATTGACCAGTTTCAGGACACTAGTAATGATTTCCATGACCAATCGAAACACCGAAGTTGAAGAAGAACTTTCTTCGAATCACTCAGGAAGTGATGCGAGACTGGTGGAAGATGCGCGTCATGGCGATCAGGAAGCTTTCGGACAACTTGTCCTGCGGTATGAGAGGCGATTGATCAGCGTGATTCTTCGCTTTGTTCAGGATTACGATACCGCATTGGATTTGACTCAGGAAACTTTTATTCGAACATATGAGAAGCTGGATCAGTTTGATGCTTCAAGGCGATTCGGTCCCTGGCTTTTCCGAATTGGTGTCAATCACACACTGGACCATTTACGTAAGAAAAAGCGACGGGGGAGATGGACTCTTTTCAGTGAAAGCTCTTATGAAAAAGGACCGGACCCATCCGTTCCTGATCCAAGAATTTCACTCGATCTTTCCCAGGAAGTGCAATCGGTTTTACATGATTTGCCTGAGAAATACAGGTCTGTCATTGTTTTGAGAGATCTTGAAAATTTCTCAACATCAGAAATTGCAGCAATTCTTGATCGAAAAGAAGCAACGATTCGATGGAGACTTGCAGAAGCGAGAAATCGATTTAAACAACTATGGGAAAAAAGACAGAACCACTCAAACTCGGAATTAAGTGAGATAAAAGAATGAACTGCAAACAAGCTTATGATGATATTGCTCTTTATGTCGGAAACGACCTTTCTGATGAAGCGATTCCCAAGCTCGAAAGACATTTGGGAAATTGCCCAAATTGCAAAAAGCATTATCAAAGCATGAAAAACAGTTGGAGCCTGCTCCATGAATCAGGCGATCAATTTCTTGTGGAGTCACTTCATGACAGTGTCTGGCCGGATGTTTCTGTAAAATTGGCCAAACGCCAGGAAGAACGTCACCAGTTTAATGGATGGATTCCAGCCGCCGCTATTCTGGCTGCCTCTTTTGTTGTGTTTCTCGTTTCAGATGTTTCTGTCCATCAAGCAGGCAATTCTGTTCCATCCGTTCCCGCATCATTTAGTACAAACCCACTCTCACTGCCAGGTGCTTCTAATCTCCTTCCTGCAAATGAAACTGAATTGAAATTGGGTTTTAAAAATAATGAAGAGAAATCGCAGCGTAACCCTGATAATTTTGACTCCAGTGAAAAATTCCTGAATTTGATTTATTCACCCTCAAAATAACGGGTCTGTTTGAGAACTCGCTACACGGATATCAAGAAGATTGCCTGAGAATTGCCTGATCAGTCTTGTTAGGCTGAATTAATTTACTGATAATTAAATGTTAAGAGACCAAATTATTAGTCTCACTCTGTAAAACATTAACATTATTTCAGGTAAGATTATCAAATGCCTATTTTTGAATATCAGTGCAATCAGTGTGACCATGAATACGAGTTATTGATTCGCTCGTCCGAGAAAGCAAAATGCCCCGAATGCGGATCAGAAAAAGCAGAAAAACTCTTCAGTTCTGTTTCTGCTCATGGTGGAAAAAATAACTCGCTTCCCATTTCATCCGGCTGTTCTCCGAACGTTCCTCCATGTGGTCCGGGTTGTTGTAAACTGTAATCTTGCTAATTAACAAGCCATCAGCTCTGAATCCAACTCTTCTTTAGTACGTTAAATCTCATTTCACCGGGTCCAAGATGCTTTCTCTTTCAATAACACCACCCTCCCAGTATTCAGAGGTGCTCTCTCTTTTGCTTAGCCATCTTTCGGAACAGGAAAGATTATTGCAAACAAAAGAACTGCTTGAATCTGCATTGAAGAAAGAGCTTGATTTATCCGGCCTGATTATGGCCCGAAATGAATCAAAATTATGCGGAGCGATTCTTTCCATTATTCAACCTGACTTGTCTGCGTTTGTCTGGCCTCCTGTCACAACTGTAAATTCCGAAGCGGGGAACAATACTCAATTGGGGAAAGTTATTAACTCGGGGGAGATAGAGGATCAACTGTTGCAGTTTCTTGGGGAGCAGCTTGACAGTAAAAATGTCTGGATGGGACAATGCATTGTTGATCTCGATTCCAGTATAGAAAGGCAGGCCTTACAAAGAAATCAATTCGGACATGCAGCCAACCTTATCTATATGTATCGGGACTTATCTGATCCGATTCCCGATCCCGAACCTGACCAGGAAAAACGTTTGGAGATAACCCGTTACGCGGATGAAAAGAACCTTGATGAGTTCAAAAAAGTGCTGGAAAAAACGTATCTTGAAACGCTTGACTGCACTGTTCTGAATAATGTTCGAACTCCTGACGAAACATTGGAAAGCCATCAGCTTTCCGGTGAATTTCTTCCTTCTCAATGGAAACGATTTCAAGATGCAGAAGGGGATATCGGCCTGCTCCTGATGAACGATCATCCCGATCAAAATGCGTGGGAAGTGGTTTATACAGGCGTAATCCCTGAAGCAAGAGGCAAAGGCTACGGGCGAGAGATTGTTCTATCGGGCTTGCTTGAAGCCAGGGATGCAGAGCGGGGTCAGGTAATCCTTGCAGTTGATGCAAAAAACCCTTATGCCCACAGTGTTTATGAATCTCTCGGGTTTATGGAAACAACAAGAAAGTCTGTCCACATTCGCTTGAGGCAGAAATGAATATTTTTATTAATCAACAATTTATTATCAGTAGATGTTCTCCAGATGAAATTATTTTCGGAACTGGAATGATCCTGAAACAAGGGACATCCGGTTGATATAATTTTCTCTTCGAACATGTTTTCAAATTTTTTATGCTTTGATATTTGACACCAGATTTCAGATGGATAGTATCAGTTCATCTGAGTGAATTATTAATCGTGTCAGACAGTTGGTGCCAAAAACTGTTTCCCACGATCATTTCAATAGACAATACCGCGCAAATCGTTTCGTAAAGAATAAAGTGTTACCGAGTGCCATCGTTTCCACTTTATACCGGCTGTTTAATTATAGAATAGCTTACGAATGGAGTGCGCGTAGAGGGGGAGGGCGCACGATGCAGCCCGAGGATGCAAAAAAATTATCTCCGAACGATTTGGAGAGCAGGAAAGTTCGTGCAGAACTGCAAAAACTGGTTGGAGATAAAGTTTATGATCACTGGTTTCATGATAAAACCAGTTTCAGGTTTGAAGCTGATCATTTAACAATTGGAGTTTCCAGTCCGTTTATCCTTAACTGGATGCAAAAATCTTTGCGGAAAGAATTAACCAGTGCAGCCCGGGCAGTCCAGGGTGCTTCTGCATCAGTGAAGTTTGCCATTGATTCTGAGTTAACACAGAAATCAATTGACCAAAACAATTCCACTGCATCAAATAATTCTCCAGTTAAGAAAAAAAGTAGCAACCGCTCCGGCAAACTGGCAAATAATCAATCACCGGTGGCTGAAAACAAAAAGAGCTTTGCTAACGGTTCTTTACGCAGACGGTTTCTGGACTTTTCTGAGTTTATTTCCGGGTCGGGAAATGAAATGGCTTTACATGCTTCCAGGCAGGTATGCAAAGAGCCCGGCATCAAATACAGTCCGCTCTACCTATATGCGGGAGTCGGATTGGGGAAAACTCATTTGCTTGAAGGGATCTATCGAAAAATTCGCCAGGAACATCCTTCATTAAGAGTAATGTTGATCACTGCAGAAGTCTTCACCAACTATTTCACACAAGCATTAAGAGAGCACAGCCTACCAAGTTTCCGGCAACGGTTCAGAAAAGTGGATGTCCTGCTTGTAGATGATATTGATTTTCTGGATTCCAAAAAAATCATCCAGGAAGAGTTCCTTCATACTTTCAAACAGTTACAGGACGAAGGAAAACAGATTGTTGTTGCGTCAGACCGTCATCCAAAAATGCTTATGAAAATCAGTGATGAACTGAAGTCTCGGCTTTTCTCGGGTTTGGTCTGCAGGATTGAATCACCTGATCTGGAAACTCGATTGAAGATTGTTGACTTTTTTGTTTCTAAAATGTCTTTTTCCATTTCCAATGAAGCAAAAGCTTTTGTTGCTAAACGATTCAAGAACAATATTCGGGAAATACAGGGCGCGATTAACTGCCTGGAAACCTTTGCCAACATGACTGGAAAAACGATTACGGTCAGTGCAACGCAAAAAGTTTTGACGAATCTTGAACGGGACTGTATTCGAATTGTGCGAATGACGGATGTAGAACAGACGGTTTGTGATTTTTTTGGTGTCAGTTCAGAAGAATTGAAATCAAAAAACCGTTCCCGTTCGGTCAGTCAACCCCGCATGCTGGCCATGTATCTGGTCAGAAAACATACCAATACTGCGTTTAATGAAATCGGTGATTTCTTTGGCGGACGTAATCACAGCACGGTAATTTCTGCTCAACGAAAAGTGGAATCTATGCTCGAAGATAATCAGGCCACTATTAAAATTTCTTCTCAATCATGGTCGCTGGGAGAAATTATTGAGTCTCTGGAAGCCCGACTTCAGGTTTCCTGAGTTCTCTTCCGCAGCAAGTATTATCTTAAGCCTTTGTCCTGTCAGGACATCTTGAATTCGATAACACTATCGCCCTGCAAGAATATTGATATACGAATGTACTAATTTGTGATCTCTGTACTGTAAAACATACTGCATTCTTATATATCTGAAGGGATTAGACTGCTTCTGAGCTGATGCAGAATTCGCTTATTGCAAATCATAATGGTTGAATGTACGCTGGATGACGTGATGAGCGTACGCCTTGTCAAAAATCCGTCGAAAATTACTGAACTGTTGATGTAGAACTATTGAATGGGAACTAATGATCAATAATCAATTGAAACATAAAATGGTCGTCTTTGGGTACTGCTTGTTGGTATCGAATTTTGCGAGTCCTATATTTGCACAGGTCAAAGATCTCACAAAGCTTCTCCCGGAAGATACCAATGTCATTGTATTGGTTAATGAAGCTGAGTTGTTTGCCAGTGAACTTGCGAAAGCAAACGATTGGAATCAAAAGAAAGAAAGTTCTTACTACACTCACAAATCGGTAATCCCTCCTGATGTAGATGACTACGTGTTAGGATCATCCGTTGATTTTGAGTTTGGTCATCAGAATTGGGAAATCGCTTTAATTAAACGAAGTACACCGGGGAAATCTCCTAAAACGGTTGCTGATATGCTGGGTGGGAAAGTCGATAAAATTGCAGGTAAGAATGCAATTGTCCTGCCGGGTGATACCTTCCTTGTGAAATTCAGTGAATTCATTGTGGGACAAATTTACCCTGCCAATCGCCAGTTTGTTTCCAGGTGGATCAAACATTCTGAATCTGATGAATCATCTACGTTATCTCCCTACCTTAATAAAGGGATTCAGTTTTCTCAGGATCCTAAAAACCACATGGTCATCGCATTTGATTTAACCGATGCTTTCCCCGAAAAATTCCTTAAAGATCGTTTAAGAAACGCATTAATCCCTGCGAATGACAAGATGATGAATGTCATGACACATCTAAAGGGTGTGACCATTGCTATTCAGGTGACTGACAAAATCAATGCCAAAATTCTTGTTGATTTTAACAGCTTTGCAGGCCCATTTAAAAAACATGGAAAGAAACTGATTGTTGATGTTCTTGGAAACTACGGAATGATGATTGAGGGAATTTCCAGATGGACTGCAAGTACTGCCGGAAACCGCTATGAGTTATCAGGTGAAATCAGCCAGACTGAATTGCGTGATATTTTCAGGATGGCTCAACCAACCGGGATTACAGCAAATTCGTATCAGGGATCAACCAGTGGTTCTGATACAACCAAGCAATCCATTCAATATCTCAAATCAATGTTTATTTTGTATCACGATATCAAATCTCATAAAAATGGAACGATTCACCTGAAAGATACATGGATTAAAAGAAATCTGGACGAAATCGAATCCCTCAGTGTTGTTGGGGTTGATGATGAAATTGTTGAGTTTTCGGAATACCTGACATCCCGTTACCGCGATATTCTGGGTTCCATACGGCAAAAAGAAACTCAGACAAAATACCGAAAAGCGACTTCATCTGGTGGGTACAACTACAACTATTCAGGAAACCGGTATTACGGATACAACGGACGACGACGCTCCGCGGGTGCACGTCAAACTCATGCTGGTCGTCGTAATCGAAGAGCAATTGAAAACCAGGAAGAAGCAAAAGCATACCAGTCAGTTGCAGATGTCTTTAAAGAGATCGAAAACAGTGTGAGTAAATTCAGGAACAAAATGTCGAAGAAATATCAGGTTAGTTTCTGAGATTTATTGACCCCATCCAACTTATAGAATGCTTCGACAATTAAGCAGAAGGTAAAAGCTAAGCAGAAAGTAAAAGCATAACCCTGAAGAGACTGGCAGATCGCTTGTTTTCCATTGTTCAGATGTATTAGTTAAGCGTATTAGTTAAGCGTATTAGTTAAGACACTGTCTATTGGGCTTTTTCTTCCATTCGTGATTTATTCATATCATCAAAGTATTTTTGCTCAAAAATTTGCAGTGGTGACTGCTGCATCAGGTGATGACTTCTGTTGACTTCCATTCCATCAAGTGTCGCCTGATTTCTACGCTGCATATGATTTCCCGGTTGTGAAGACTGGTTTTGTGGCCAACTTTGATTCGGATGAAATGAATTCTGTACTTGCTGCTGATTTTGCGTTCCCGCTTGAGGTTGGTTTCCCTGAACGGCTTGTACTGTTCGGTACCCCGGCTGTCCCACTGCCTGCTGATTTGCATTTTGCTGATTCGTTGCGGGTTGGTTTATTACTGGGAAGACTCCTCCCGGCCCCGTATTCATTCCCATAATGGCTGCAGCCTGCTGGACCGGAATTGTGTTTTGTTTTCGATACTGTGTGGGAATACTGGAAATATTATTCGGTTTTTGCCCCTGTGGATAAGTATAAATGGCCTGACTCATTCTTTGTGAATTTTGTGGGTGATAGGTGGTTGTTTTAATTGTTGGAATATGAGTGGAATTATTATTTTGCGGAACCTGCAAGTCAGCAGGAGGCCAGGTTTCAACAGGTGAAAGTGAGTGTATGGAATGTCCCGATTTCAGGGGAGCCTGTCCTTGTCCTGAATTTCGGGAACGCGTTGCATTAACATCGCCCGGCTTGATGAGTTTTCCCCCTTTATAATGCTGAGGAATGATCTGCTTTGGACGATTTTGTGTCTGTTGGTTTCCGGGTGGCAAATTCTGATATTGGTTTTCCGCATATGTGGAAGGTTGTTGCTGGTAAGATTCTGGCTGAATCTGATTATATTGCGAGATATTTTGTGGTGTCTGTCCCGGAACGGTCAAAGGATTGGGAGCTTGAAGTTGTTTTCGGTATGTTTGTTGAGGTTGCGAATTGAACGGAACAGGACCGGGAGAAATTTCCGTGTATTCTTCTTGTTTTAAATTAGGGACAGCCATTTGGTTATTGGCCATTTGAGGCTGTTGCTGAAATACAGGGGTTCCTATTTCAGATTTAACCTGTTGAATTTTTCTTTGCGCTTCGATTTCTGATCCTGTTTTCCGGAAGTAATTCAACGCCATATCAAATCGAGACTGTTTACCATAAAGATAACCCAGGTTATCAAGTGCACGAACATGATGAGGGTCAATAATAATTGCTTTCCTTAGAAATTCCTCACTCTTACCGTACTTGCCCTGTAACAGATAGGAATATCCGAGGTCACTAATCAGGTTGGGATCATTTGGTTTGGTGAGAAGAGCTGTCATGTAATGAAATTCAGCACTAGTATAATCGTGCAATTCATCACTAATAATTGCTAACCGATGATGCGCCATCTGGTTGGCAGGATCCTTTGCCAGTATTTGTTTATAAAGTCTGGCTGCTTCCGGATAGTTTTTTTGCATCAGTACAGAATGCGCGATAGCCAACTCATTATTATTGATAGTAACCTGCTGAGTTGCTGGTACTTCATAATTTGCCTGTTGGTTCAAAATTTCAGGTGAAACTTTTGGCGAGTTATTTTGTGCCAATTCTTTTTTTCCAGATTTCTCGCTTTTTTCCAGAAGTTCCATGTATTTCTTTTTGACAATTTCATCTTTTTTGGATTGCCCTGTCACTTTGGAAATGAACTTGGTCTCAGATAATTTATCTGTGATTGAAGGAGAGCTATTTCCCCAATGACAACCTGTATTGAAAAACAGGAACCCTGTTATCACACTGTAGATCATTGGAACGAAAAATTGGCTCTGGTTGTTTCGCATTTTGTATTAACCTGATTAAGGTGTTTTACTTTGATTACTTATTTGTAGGAAATCAAAATGAAATTTTTGTTATTTAGGAAGGAGATAGATTAGAAATGGTTTATTGATCAAAGGGTTTACGTTAAAACGTCATGCCAGCTTTGGCACAAAACTCTTTCAAGTAAAAACCTTGTCACGGTAAATGGATATGTTTGTGAATGGAACTGTTTTAGTAATGGAATGAATTATGAAATGTTGCTGAGATGGAATAAATATTAAGTTGGATGACTTCAGAGAATTGATAAAACCTCTTTTCCAGAACGGAAACGAGAATGGATGTTGTGGTAGAATAGATGTGTGGAATATTAGTAAGTTTAAAAAGTTATGTCGAGACAAGTTTCTTTTTAACTTATCCTGTTTCTCAGAAACAAGTTAGAGATTCTTGCCCTGAGTTTAATTTGCCCTGTTCCAGCTATAAAAAAAGGGGAATCCCTTAAGGAAACCCCTTTATTTATTATTGGTCATTATACAGGTGATCAATTATATCTCGGCGGATGTTAGAAGCCACCACCACCGGCTCCGCCGCCACCGAATCCACCACCGGCTCCGCCGCCACCGAATCCACCACCAAAGTTTCCACCACCGAAACCTCGACTGAACATGAATCGAGAGTAATCAAATTCAGCTTCTTGTGAATTGATTCCGATTCCATAGGCCTGTGAAACGAAAGTTCGTTGATCCGAGTCAGAATTTCCGAAGTTGTGAAGGACTTGAACGATAATATTTCTTCGATGTTCGTCCAGTTCCGGGTCAGCATTGTTTTCCATTCTTTCAATGATGACAGGAAAAGGTGCACTTCTCATTCGAGCACCAATCTCGACGATGTGGTCTTTACCGTAAGGAGTCAATTCAGCTGTGCTTCCCACAAATTCATTTCGATGAATAATGAAATCTGCAGCTTCACCATTTGTTTCCATCGCGTGGTAATGAGCACGGTTAACGCTACCTAATGGGTAGGCTTCCGGGATTGCATTAGCTCGTAAATGAGGTTTCTGCCAATGAGGCCAACCGTAGGTCGAACATCCTGCAATGCTCACGGCAAAAAGGGTTATAGCACTTACAGATAGCCATTGTTTGAGAATCCGGGTCATCATTATTCTCTTCCAACAAAAAAAGTCGGTTGTAAATCGGGTTAAATAATCACTTAGATCGAAGTCATCTTGCTCAAATCATTTGTGTAACAGTAGTCGTCAGGTATTATTTTTTGAATCCTGGGAATTTAAAGAATGAATTCCTGATTTTATTTTTCTGTCCTGTCTCCTGATTGTTAACTCGTTTAAACAAGTTATTTCCGCCTGACAGAATAGACTTGTTTTGAGGATTCACTCTGTTCGTTTGAGGTTCAGGGATTGCAGGTAATGACAGATTTCCTGGTTGTGTATCCATATTCTGCTGCTGCATCAACGGTTGTTGAAACTGCTGTTGAGCAGGAACTTGTTGTTGAACGGGATATTGTTGCTGATCCATGACAGGATTCTGGGAAGAACCATATACTCCGGGAACTGCTCCTATATTTCCGTTAGGATCAGTCGGGACAGGTGAGTAGATCGGGCTTGATGGTGCAGGATTAAATAATCGGTATCCCACATTCACACCCTGACCAGCACCTCCGCCATAAGGAGCCAACTGATAGTATCCTGTATCAGGAGCACCTTCTGTCATCGCATGATGATACAGTTCAGAGTCATTTGGATGTGTTACTTCAAATCCGGGAACAGGTGGAACTTCATCAGCGTCCATTGGTCGGATAATTTCAGGGGTCACCAGAATCAGAAGTTCTGATTGATCCAGGGTTGCATTTTTTGAACTAAACAAGTGTGTGCCAATGAATGGAATTTCACCAATCAATGGAATTCGTTGAACATTCACATTGGATTCATGTCCGAAAAGTCCTGCAATGGCAACGGTTTGTCCTTCACGCATTTGTAATGTAGTTTGTGCCCGACGTGTATCGAGGCCGGGAACACCACCTACAGCATTG
This sequence comes from Planctomycetota bacterium, assembly GCA_024277145.1. Taxonomy (GTDB): domain Bacteria; phylum Planctomycetota; class Planctomycetia; order Planctomycetales; family Planctomycetaceae; genus JAJRVU01. Next base: position 8,681 of record JAJRVU010000094.1, on the reverse strand, counting down.
TTCTGATTCACCTGGCTGAATTCCGGGACAATTCTCATACGGATCAAATCTTTGTCTATAATTGTAGGAGTCACCAGAAGAGTTGTCCCGAATGAACGGAAAGTTGTTTGCTGACCTTGAGCACCTTGAATTCCGATCACTGTTGGAACTGCAAATTCACCCCCTGCAACAAAGCTTGCAGAGTGCCCACTTAATACGGTGAGTGAAGGCGAAGCCAGAATTTTAGCAGTTCCGTTATCAGCCAGTGCATTCACAAAAGCTGAGACATCTCCATTATCAAAAATACCTGTTAAAGTCGAAGGTAATCCTCCGAGTGCGTATCCAACAGCATGACGACCACCATTAAAGATCACATTCAAGTTAATTCCCAGTCGACGTAATTGTCTTCGATTCAATTCAGCAATAGTTACACGAACCATTACCTGATGTTCACCGGGAACTTCCAGTTGATTCACAATATAGCCTGAGGCCTGATTAATTGGATTGAGGATTTGTCCCTGAAAGCCAGCAAGAGTATTTGCCTGACCAGCTACCGGACCACCGAGATTTCCGTTCACGCCTTCACGTCCGGAAATTTCACCGCGGATAATATTCAGGATATTAGCAGCTTCTGCAGAATCGTAAGCCTGACCTTTCACAATAATTTTATTAGTGAGAGGAATCAAGCGGACTTTGCTATTCGGGAAAAGCCGTGCTATTTCTCGTTCCAGATTTCCATAATCAATTCGTCGTTGCTTATCGAATTCCGGATCTCGAATGGTAGAAATTTCATAGATCAACGGATTTTTATTATTCTCAAACCAGATTGTTAAAGTTGTTGTTCCAAGATTCAAGCCAATAATTCCAAGTTCATTTTCACTGAACTGGACAACTTCAACGACTTCCGGGTCAGCAATTGCAGTCCGGGTGACATTACTTCTTGTTTGTACAAGCCGACTTCGACGATGAATCACTTTTAGTTCTTCAGTTTCTTCAGGCATCGAAGCGATTTGATGAGGAAGAGGCTGGGCAGCGACATCTGCTGTCTTTAATACGCTTGTGTTTTTGAACTGGCCTGCGTTTAAATTAGATGGCCTCATTACTGTTGAAGGCAATACCGGCAAATTAACATGAGGCTGTTTCTGAAGTTGAACAGACTGAGTCTGTAACAATTTCTGATTCTGGATTCCTACCTGATTTGCTGGAACAACAGGTTGAGGTGCTGTCAGCTGTCTGGGATAAGAAGAGTTCTGCAGGCTGTGATTATTCTGTCGAGGTTGATTATTAACCCCTTGAAAGTTCTGCCTTGAACTCTGTTTTCTGATTTGCAGTTGTTGCGCCTCAATGTTTTCCACCCATGAAAACTGAATCATAGTGATGGCAATCAAGGGGAAAGAATATTTCAATTGACTAATCATGATAGATAGAATGCCCCTGCTTTGACCGGTATGTAATTCCAACATCCGAAGCTGCTCCTGGCTTGCAGTCTGATCTTATTGCATTCAAAACGTCCGCAATAAGAAACTAAATCCATTTAGTTATTTCGTAATGGAAGTTTCAAATTTTAATGGGGCATAAATTAATGATGGAATATGCCCCTCTGAAAATTCCACATGTTTAGAATGTATCGGTTATTACATTCAAATGAATTGAATCAGATTAAGGAGAAAATGGGTTAATACGGAATATCCGGTCTCATTTGCCATCTGGCTAAAAGATTATAAGTCTATAATTAAAGGCTATTTTTCAGAAATATTAAATTACGAAAGATATGTGATTTATCGACCACACCTGTTAAGGCAGGAAGGATACGTAATATTTCCCCACTGTAATTATTATTACGCACATCGAAAAAAGAGGAGCCTTCAATAACTGAAGACTCCTCTGTTGCATTCAAAATCTATCTGTTTCCACATTGATTCATCATCCGATTGAGAATTAAATGCAGATCTTGCTACAGCAGACTATGAACCCCCCTTATTGCAAATAATAAATAGCAGGTAAGTTGAATTGAGAAATGTTATTCAATCAATTCCTTACCATACCAAGTTTGTGTTTCGGTTATAAACAGCATGTCCCGGATAGTGCCAGGGTCTCCTGTAACTATAGTATGGGAACCGATGATGTCCATATTCATGGCTTCGATAAAATCCTGCTCCAAAATGAGTCGCGTAGAGACTGCTTCCTGAAAATGCAAATACGGAAGAAGTGCTACCTGCACACCCACAGGATGAAGATGCAAAACCATAAGTAGCAGGAACTTGATAGTGCTGTGATGAAGCAGCATACCCTGAATTGCAACAAGGTTGACATTCATCGCAGCAATCTGCTTTTGAACTGTGATTTCCGGACAATAACCTTGGCAAATGCATACTGAGATGATGGGACGATCCATGGTCGCAATCGCAGGAATCATCTCCCCCTTTTACAAAATTGCTTTGGGCAACAAACAGTAAAATTGTAATCAATACGCTAGCACGTATAAAATATCTTGACATAGGATGCCTCTTGAATCCTTAAAATGACCACCTGGATCAATGTTAAAAAATGCTTTCCGCTGAATAAATGATAAGGCTGAATAATTCATTTTTCATCATTCAACTAATGGTGTTGTGTGTGCGTAGAATCAATTTAATATTTTTGATTCTGAAAATCATTAAGAAAACAGCTCGCTTCTTAAGATTTCAAAAAACGAACTGGATAGATTCCAATATTAGTGATTGAGTTGTCTTGAATATTTTTAAGGAACGAAAGGAGTAAAACAAAGATAATGCCGATATAACGTGAACAGGGTGAATTCATTTCACTTTGAAAGCATGAAATACAGGGAAAAAGCCCTCAATTTCAAACAAGGCAAAATAGGATTAGTTTGAGAATATTACCGACTGGACAATGTCCAGGAATTCCTGAACTGCATCCTAACGAAATAACCAGACAATGTCTGGAAATGATTTAGAACGTGTCGCACTGTATATGCAGTCGGGATAACACTTAAACCTTCTATATCATTTGTAGAAACGCACTAACACGCTAAAAAGGTAGGGAGACCTTTTATTATGGGAACGATTTATTCAATTGCATTAACAGTAGCTCTGGGGGGGAATCCCGGAATTTCTTCTCATGAAATGGTTTACTCTTCTCCTGAATCCATTCCTGTCATCCAGGATAATTATGTTCAAGGCGGAGTCACCTCAGCGCCTTATGTTGGAGCTGTGGGTGGAATGTATGGCGATGATTTATACCCCTACGATGCACATTATCCATGGTTTCATGGTTACTTTCAAGAAATGCCAGCTTACGGTGGATACAAATCGTTCCGACCATATAACTACAAACATATTATGTCACAGTCAAAAACTGCAGCAGGCTGGGGACTGAGTCCACAAATGCCATACTCCCAACAGTTCTGGCATCGTTACCAATACAGAGCTTCTATGGAACATCAGCTGAGTAAAAACAAAGCTCTTGAAAAAGCAGAATACACAAAAGAACTTGCACGCTTAAAAGCACGTCTTGATTTTGAAAAAGCACAATCAATTTCTCATCAACAACGCCAGTTGCAAAACGGCGTGAGACAGGCATCTTCTGAAAACAATAGCGTTCAAACAGGCTCTTTCCAGAACAATGTTGTTCCAGCAACAAACCGTTCACCGATCATCAGGCCGGGAAAATCGAAAAGATAACCTCGAATCTGAATTTATCGAAAATTAAAATTCTCGAACTCTCATTATTAATGGGGGGTTCGAGTTTTTTTGTGCGATTTAGTAACTCTCAATCACTGATATCTGGATCAGTTCGATGAAGGACGTGCCAACCTGAGAAGAAATTGAAATCCCAGAAAGATAAACAACGGGGCAAAAATCAGGACCCGTCCAATCTTCATGAAAAGAATAAACAAGCCTCCTTTTACTTTTGCGATTGCAATTCTTTTTTCAGAATGTTTGATGTGTTGTTCTTCAAGGCTCTTCAACACAACCTCTCGACGAGACTCATCCAGCTTTGATGAATCGGGTTCCCCGGTTTGCTCAATAAGAATTGGGAAAGGAATCCGTTCAAAGCGAGAAGCGATATCTGCCAAATGGATTTTTCCCGCTTCAGTTAATTCTGGACGGTCTTCAACAAATAGTTCAGAATGTATAATCGAGTTTGCAGCTTCCGCCTGAATTTCAATTGTTTCTCTGGGGTCCAGAATATTTCCAAGAATCATCAAGCCGATCATCAAGCCAAGTGTGAACAGTAAAAGTCCGCAACCAATTGCTGTCATCTGCGTTTTGAATTGGCTTCTTTCTGAAGTAGTGTCGTGGTGAACTTCAATTGTTCTACTTCGTTTGATGGATCGATGTGATCCCAGAAGCAGTTCATAACAATAAGTCAGATCAGGCCAGGCAGGTTCAGCCTGATTATTTTTAACGCTGTTTTCAAACTGTTCCAGAAGAGATTTCCCAAATGAGATCTGGTCATTTTTCAAGGTGACTTCTTTATCATTGATGCTCAATTTCCATGAACTGTAATCAATATTGTTTCCTGAGAAATGAATTTCTCCATCGGTCCCTTTGATTTTTAATTGCCAGTTATTGGATTCCCCTTCAGTACAAAAAGTGGCCTGGGAATCTGGCAGGGAATCTGGCAGGGAATCTGGCAGGGAATCTGGCAGGGAATCTCCCGTCAGGGTTAGGTTCAGCATGGAATATTGCGAGTCCGTTATCCCGCTGGGAATGGACGTAATCCTGTGATAATTGCCACCGATAAATCTGAGGAAATCAATTCCATGAAGAAGAAACAGATCCCAGTCTGCCTGAGAAAGAGCCTGTGCGTATTTGTCTTTTGGTAACTCCTGTTGAAATTCAATCCGGCTGATCTTTCCAATCACATTCTTATCGAGAGATTGCCTCAACTGTTTAGTAAGCGGATGGAATCGAAAATTCAAAACCGGCATCAGCAGGAAAGCAGATTCGTCTTGAATGTACGTAAAATCATAAATGGCGGTCCAATCTTCTCCTAAAACAGGAAACACAATAAAAGGAGTTTTACATTCCGATGCAATTGTTCGTGCTGCAGTTTGGGATTCTTTGGAATTCCCTGCCAGGATAAAAGTATCAATTCCTGATTCCGTCAGCAGTTGATCCCATCCCGCTACAACTTTCACTTCAGGGCAGGCTTGAAGAACTTCTGACTCAAATCCATCCAGGCAAGTTGCAAACTGCAAGTGATGTTTATCATCCTCTGAAATTGCTTCAAGCAAAAGAAGAACGTCAGGGTGTCCACCGATCAGGGCAAAATTCATTTGGCGAGAACCTCTTGAATTCGATCTGCAGTGACTGGCTGGATGATTCCTTTTTCTGTAATCAACGCATCAATATAACTTGCTGGCGTGACATCAAAAGCAGGATTATATGTGGAAACATCATCGGGTGCAGTCTGCGTTCCAAAACCACAGGTAATTTCTTCAGATGCTCTTTCCTCAATCGGAATTTCTTCTCCTGTTTTCAGTTTGAAATCAAACGTTGAAGAAGGAGCTGCTACATAAAAAGGGATGTTATGTGCTTTTGCGAGTAATGCAACGGAGTAGGTTCCGATTTTATTCGCTGCATCTCCGTTGCCTGCAATACGATCTGCTCCTGTGACAACACATTGAATGCGTCCTTCTTTCATCACCCAACCCGCCATCGAATCGCAAATCAGGGTGACAGGAATATCTCTTTGCATTAATTCCCATGTTGTTAATCGTGCACCTTGAAGAAGAGGACGGGTTTCATCTGCATAAACATGGATATTTTTTCCAGATGCTTTAGCTGCATAAAATACGGAAAGAGCTGTGCCATCACCCGCAGTCGCCAACGCGCCAGCATTGCAGTGAGTCAGCACTCCCATGCCATCTGAAAGAAGTTCTGCCCCGTTTTTACCAATCTGGTTGCACATCAAGCGATCTTCTGCATCAATTGCTTTTGCTTCCGCAAGCAGCAGTTTTAATCGATCTTGTGAAGATAAGTTCTGGGAACCACCAGCGACCTGTTTCATCCTGTCCAATGCCCAGAATAAATTGACCGCAGTCGGACGACTGGATGCAAGGTAATCGGTTACCTTTTGTAACTGGGAATCAAATTCATCCTGATTAACCCCCGCGGCTGATTGCATTCCAATCACAACGCCATAAGCAGCGGAGACGCCAATAGCAGGAGCCCCTCTCACCGAGAGGCGTTTGATTGCCTGCCAGACTGATTCCACATTTCTGCATTCCAGAATTTCAAATGACAGTGGCAGTTTTGTCTGGTCAATTAATTCCAGATAACCGTCCACGTCCCCCTGCCAGGTTAAAGTTGAGGCAGGGGTAGACGGAGAATTGGACTCACGAGATATTTTTGTCATCGACTTGAATTCAATTTTGGAACTTGCCTCAAAATCCGGTTATTCATCAAGGATGTTTGAGACCGTTTGTAAAATTATTTTTGAGGAGAGTAGTCGGTTGTTTTCAGAAACTGCTTGTCAATCTTGACAACCAACCTTCCGTTAACAATAGAGTCTGCATAAACTTTTTTCCATTCGTCATCTTTAAGAAAAGCTTTCCAGGATGCCTTTGCAGCTTCAGGACTTTTATGTTCAAGAAGATAAACCAAAGTATTCGGTTTATCGACAGGAGTGAAATAGATGACATTTTTCATTCCATGTTTTGCAAACAATCTTATCGTGTGCTCACGAAACCGTTTGTGTAATTGGGGAAGTTTCCCTTCAGGAGTTGTGTAAGTTCTCAATTCATAAACTTTACTGTCATCGTTCTTTGAAACGATTGATTTGATCGCAGCTTCTTTTTTATCGTCCGCAGTCAGAGAGTAAATAGAGGCTGTTGAAATCATAGCGAGTAATAATAAGCTGATTCCGATTTTATATTTTTTCATTTGGGTTAACGCCTTTCAATGATGATAAATGAATTTTGTAATCCTTCTTCAGTTTCTATTTATTACACTCCTGTTGAGTGGCAAGGTAAAGTCTCAATATTCCAGATTTAAAAACATTCTAATGATTTCGTTTTTTATTTATTCAGAAAAAGGAGTATTTCCAAATGTTTTGTCAAGCCAATTTTTTTTATTTCGATTTGATCCATGTTTAAAAAAAACAGGAAAACTTGCTTGCTCAATTGTTCCGAGTTGGTCAGAATGACCTCCCCCCATCATAACTTTCAAATATATTCTCTCAGATATTTATTAGAATGAGGTTGAGCCATGCGTGTGATTACCTGCCAGGAAAATGACGAATTGGTAATCGGAGAAAACATACATGTCGAAATAGTGAAAATTTATGATAATCGAGTCCTGCTAGGTTTTACATCCGCTGATGAAACCCCTTCCTACTGGGAAAAAGAGCTTTTTCTTAATAATCAGAATGAAAACGAACTGGTTCTTGAACCTCAATACGTTTCCTGAATTTCACTTTCTAAACAGTTTTGCACACTTTTTTCGGTTTCTGCTTCTAGATCGAATCAGTTTCTTAGGCTTTTCGTGCGTATTGTACTGACTTTTCCACATTGGCTGGATAAGATATAACACAGTCAGCCTGTTCAATACCGAATCGACTCAAAATCCGATTGATTCATTGCAGCGATTCGTGTTTTGTCTGGCTTTGCGTGTTTCGCTTTGCCAAAATTTGTTTTTAAAATATTTGGCATGCTTTTCAGAAAATCCAGTCCATTCAACAACGGTAGAAATTTGTGTCTTCTGTAACCGAACACAATCCATATACAGATGAGGAACTCGATAATTTTGGTTTAACCAAAAATCAGATTCCAAAACACCTTGCTGTCATTATGGATGGGAATGGAAGATGGGCCATCTCACAAGGTTTGAAACGTGCGGAAGGGCACCGCAGGGGAGTACGAACCGTCCGCATGGTCGTTGAAGAATGCTCTCGCTTTCAGTTGGAGCACCTCACGCTTTATTGCCTAAGCAGTGAAAACTGGAAACGCCCTCGTTACGAATTAAATATTCTCATGCATCTTCTCCAGCAATATGTTGTTGAAGAACGTTCCGAGATCATGAAGCAGAATATCCGATTTAATATCATTGGTCGGCGGGATGGTTTAAGCCAGGGAGTTCTTGACGAAGTTCAGAAGACGATTGATTTAAGCGAATCAAATGATGGAATGCAGTTGAATCTTGCATTGAACTACGGCAGTCGTGCAGAAATTGTCGATGCGGTTCAGGAAATTGCAAAAGAAACAATACAAGGTAAAATATCTCCCGAAGAAATTGATGAAGAATTAATTTCCAATCACCTTTACACTGCAGGGTTCCCGGATCCCGATTTATTGATCAGGACTGCAGGCGAAATGCGAATCAGTAATTTCCTGCTTTGGCAAATCAGTTATTCAGAACTCTGGGTGACACAGAAATACTGGCCGGATTTTGATAAAAAAGATCTGGTACAAGCCTTTCAGGATTTTGCTTCGAGAAGTCGCCGATACGGTGGACTGGATGTCGATTAGTACTACAGTTGCGTTTGAGTTTTATACCCCTGAATAACTTAGATATTTTGCTTCAAGTCCATAACCTGCTATACATTAATAAAACTCGCTCTGAGGCTATTCAGGACACCATTGAGAAATGCTAAAAGCCAGAATTTTAATTTCAGCAATCCTGATTCCTTCATTAATAGGCATCTTTGTTCTGGATGCCCAGTTGGGAAAGCAGGCTTATCTTCTTTACGTTTTC
>JAJRVU010000093.1 GCA_024277145.1 Planctomycetota bacterium | reverse complement strand
GGGCTACTTCGTTAGTAGCGTAGGAGTTGATGAAGAAACCATCAAACACTACGTATCCCATCAAGGTGATCAGGATTCAGGTCAACTGCGACTGCAGTTGTAATGGCAAAAGGACCACGGGTTTACCCGTGGGTATCTATTGCACTGTTATCTTTTTGATAATAAATGAATCAGCGTTACCTGTTTGATAAATACTCAGAAAGTGCGTCCTTCCACGAAGGAATTGGATCATCGAGCAGGGAAACAATTTTATCACAGTTCATCACGCTGTAAGCAGGGCGATTTGCTTTGGCTCCGAATTCTTTTGTGGATATGGAATTCACTTTCACATCCATGCCCGCTTGAGAAAATATTTCACAGGCAAATTCTCGCCAGGTCACTTCTCCTGAATTAGTTGCGTGATACAAACCATAAGCATCCGTCTTGATAAGGTTTAAAATGACAGATGCAACATGTTTTGCAGAAGTCGGCGTGCATTTCTGATCTTCCACAACATTTAATTCTGATCGTTCTGATCCAAGCCGTAACATGGTCTCCACAAAGTTCCCTTTCCCTTTTTCAGAAGGAGTTCCATACAGACCACATGTTCGGACGACAAAATGTTTTTGACAGCAGCTTTGAACAAAATACTCTCCTGCCAATTTGCTGATTGCATAGGAACTGGAAGGAAAAGGGGAATCGGTTTCAATATAAGGTTGATCAGGAATCTTAGCTTGTCCGAAAACATAGTCAGAACTGACATGCAACAATGGAACCGAAAACTCTTCACAAGCAATTGCCAGATTTCGTGGTCCAAGTCCGTTAATGAGATATGCTTTTTCCGGTTCGTCTTCTGCAAGATCAACAAAATTATAAGCAGCGGCATTGATAACGATTTCAGGTTTGTGTTTTGCAAGAACATCCTGAACGGAATCAAGGCTCGAGATTTCGATTTCTGAATGATTCAGGGGAAGGGCATTCTTTCCCAATTGTTGCGTGAGCTCTTTTCCCAATTGCCCCTGAGAACCAATCACCGCGATAGACATTTTACTATTTATTTCTTTTATAAATTGGAATAATTTGAAATTGAGACGGGGTAAGGGCAGGTCTAAATTAACCTTCTTACCTCAGATATTACATTTTAGCGAAGAGATGATCAAAGGACAGTCGAACGAACAGGATTCTTATGAAATACTGATAACAGGCTATATCTAAAGAGCATTTTGAAATGAATATTCGTATTTTATAAATTCATTTTCAGGTTTATACTTCTTCTTTATGACCGCCATCAGGATCTGATTCCAGATTATTCAATTCCATCGCATAATAAATTTTGTTCGCGATATCTTGAAATCCAATGGATTGATAAAGAGCATTTGCAGCTTCATTTTGAACAAGAGTTTCAATCTGGACATGCGACATTCCATTTTTCCGGAAGAGATTCATGACATGCATGATGAGTTGCCGACCAATGCCTTTCCCCTGCTCATGTTTTCTGACAGCCATATGGGGAACATGCCCGATTTTAGTTTCATGATCTATCAGGGAGCTGATCCATCCGATGATTTGGCCATCGTCAATCATGACAAAAATTCCATCAGGATCATTATTCACATCCTGTTCAACCTGCTTTGCCAGTCTCCATTGCCAATTTTTATGATTAATCAGCCCAAACTGCTTTTCCAATTGCTGATCAATTGAGACTCCATCAAACGAATCCAGCGTCATTTTTTTGATGGTGTCATAATCTTCAGGTTGAAATTTTCGGATCTTCATTTTTTCACTTTTCAGGCTTATCAAACTGATACAAATTGGTAAACTGTTATTGGGTAGGAACCGTTTCAGGGAAATCTTATGATTATTAAATCTAATCGTCTCTCAGCAGAAGAATTTATTGAAAAACTTGTCGATCTTCCCGATGGTGGTCGCTGGACGGAATTATGCCTCGGCGAAATTTGTGTGCTGGAACCCCCGGATGACAATCACGGAAATGTGATTTATCATCTTTCACAAGCTCTTGCACAATGTATCATGGAACAACATGGCACAAAAGAACAACAGATAAAAGAACAAGAGGGTTCAACAAATGTTCCTACAGGATACGCCTGCTTCGATCAAGGATTAATTGTATCAAGGAACCCGGACACTATCCAATTCCCTTCAATCAGTTATTTTGTCACTGATCATCTTTTTGAAACGACGGATCATGTTGTTACGGAGAAATGTCCGGAGCTGATCATCGAAGTTGCTTCGACTCCCTGCAGAAGAAAAAACAAGGATGAGCGGGTCAAGAATTATCTGGAACTGGGCACAAAAGTTATCTGGACAATCGACACCATTGATAACAATATTACCGTTTGTGAAAAAAATTCACCCAATTTGATTTTTTCCGGCGAAGAAACCGTTGCAAGCCCGGCTTTTCTCCCTCAATTGTCGGTTCAGGTTTCCCATCTTTTTAAGAACCCGGACTGGTACAAGTAGGGTCATTTCTCCCGGTGAATTTCTCTTCGTCACACTGTAATAAAGATTCACTTCGCAATAAAGAAAAAAGTCTCACGCGGAGACATTGAGAAACATTGCAATCATATAAAAAAGTGTTCTTTAATTATTAAACACAAAGGCAGAAAGACACAAAGGAAAATATATTCAAGTGTAGGGTCTGCTGTGCAGACCATCAGTAAAGATTGCGTTATAACATGCCTGGTCTGCACAGCAGACCCTACTTTAACACTTATTTCTTCGTGCCTTTGATTCTTTGTTGTAATAAAATCTCTTCTTTTTCTTCAAGTGATCTGTGCTTATTTGTGTGAATCTGTGGTTCCTTTTCACTCTCTCTCAATCTTCAGTCAGGCACAGCCTGACCTACAGAGTCCCTTTTTCTTAGCTGCATTCATTGGTCTGCACAGCAGACCCTACTAGTTCAACTACTGATAAATGTCCCTTAGCCTATATTGACCTGCACGCCAACGAGCGTGCCATCTGGAAATTGACACCGGACATTTTAAAGCTCGAAAGAGCCCTACAGTTGAATATTTCATCTTTGCGTGAGAATTTAAAAATTATTCTCAATTTGCGCAACCATCTTCCTTAATTATAGAGGGGCTTTAATAACCGAATTCGTTGAAACATTCTTATTGAAACTGGCTGGGAAAATTCATGCTGAACTATTTTCGAAACAAGTACAGGACTTTTCAGTTAAAAGCAGAAAATGAAAGAGTGATTCAGGAGAAGCTTCTCAGTCTGGTGGAACAGAACGGACCAAAGCCTGTTTCGGAAGATCCTGGTGATTGGAAATTACTTGGTCAGAATTCACGAAATATGGATTCGGCTGATCAGGCAAACCTTCGAGAAAAAGCTCGTGAACTGGTTCAGGGAAATCCTCATGCAAAAAACATGTTGAGATTACTGGAAATTTATGTTGTCGGGCCGGGGTTAAAATTACATCATCAACTCATCATTACTCCCCTGAAAAAAACAGGGCAGAATACAAATCAAAACGAAGAGTTCTCTTTAGCCCGGCAGGCAGATCAAATCTGGAAAGAGTTTCTGTTTAAGAATCATCAGCATTTTTCTTATCGGGAATATGCTCGTCGCGTCTGGCGGGATGGGGAATGTTTTCTCAGGCTGTTTCCTCAACTCAATGATGTTCCCACGGTTCGGTTTATTGATCCTGAATGGATTAACAGCTCGACGGAATATCCGGAATCAAATGGAATTCTGACCGACATGAATGATGTGGAAACGGTGATTGCTTATTTAAAAGTGAATCCGATCACCGGGGATATGGAAGAACAAATCCCGGAATCAGAAATTCTTCATTCACGTTGGGGAGTTGATTCCAACCAGAAAAGGGGAAGTTCTTTATTTGAGCCTGTTTTAAGTTCCCTATCCAATTTTTCCAAATGGATGGAAACGGAATTGACAGCACGAAGGCTGCAGGCATCTATTGTTCTCTGGCGAAAAGTGCAGGGTTCTCCTTCGCAAGCATCTTCTATTGCTGGTTCTTCAAGTTACCAGAATTCGAATGAGACAGGTTGGCCAACTCGACGTGAAAAATATCGTCCGGGAACCATTATCACGACTTCTCAGGGAACGGAACTGGAATTCTTACAACCGAATACGAATTTCAGGGATGCAGTGACATTGGGGCGGACGCTTCTTCTTTGTACGGCTGCAGGTGCGGGTTTGCCTGAATTCATGCTGACATCGGATGCATCGAACAGCAATTTTGCTTCGACTATGGTTGCAGAAGGTCCTGCGGTCAAGATGTTTCAAAGTGAACAGGAATATTTTGTATCCGAATTTCGTCGTCTCTGGAAATGGGTGATGCAATTGTCAGTCGACCAGAAAAAATTGCCTGCGGATTTCTTTGATCAAGTTGAAGTGGAATGGTCTGTTCCTGAATTGGTCAACCGTGATCGTCCTCAGGAGAGATTGGCAGATGCCAGATTGGTGGAAACGGGTGTACTAAGCCGAGCGGAAATTGCGAGACGGGATGGAGCGGATCCCCAGTTAATGAGGTCAGAAATTCACGACGAAGTTCAGGTTGAAGAAGAAAACCTTAAGCAGTCCTGAATAAACATTCGGAAATATTTATAAGAAAGGAAGTTGCGTGATGACAAAAACGTTATCGACCGAGGGGCTTTTGCAAATCAATGAACAGATTGAAGACTGGCGTTCGGACGACTTGTTGATTGATCGGGAAAATCACCTGATAAAAAATATTGCTTTAACGGGAATGAAATCAAAAAATGGATATCATTATTCAGAAAAATCGCTGAAAGATGCATTAAACCTTTATGAGAATAAGCCTGTTTTTCTGGATCATGCAAGCAATTTGACAAAGCCATACGATCGCAGTACTCGTGATCTGGTTGGTTCGGTGGTCAATCCTCGTTTTGAGAAAAACCGCGTTCGGGGAGATATCCGAATTCTTGATACAGAAGCGGGCAAAACGTTTCTTGCACTTGTTCAGTCGAATGCTCCTTCTGTCGGTATGAGCCAGGTTGTGATGGGAGAGCGTGGAAAAGATCCTTCCATTATTGAAAAAATTCATGATGTGGTGAGTGTGGATGCAGTCATTTTTCCTGCAACGACAACAACTTTTCGTGAACAACAGAAAAGCAAAAAAACGGAATCTCACCTTGATTCTATTGAAAAACTTGAAAAGAAAAATCAAAGGTTGGGTGAGGAAATCAAAGCCGTTATTCAGGAAAAAGAAGAACTTTTATCTCAAATTGGAAACCTTGAAAAAGAAAATCAGGAATTTCAATTACAGGAATGGATTCGTGAGCAGAGTATTCCGGAATCTCTTCTGACAAAAGCATTTTTTGAACAATTATCCAACGCTGGTAGTGATGAAGAGCGAACTTCTTTGCTGGAAGATCGCCTGATTATTTCCAGGAGTTGTTTTCAGAAATATCCGACCAGTTCAGAGCGATTTATCGCAGAGTCGGAAGGTTCATTCAGTGATGATTCGATTGTTTCGATTATCAAACGTGCCTGAATAGTGGCTGGAAGTAGAAGCACATTATTCAGGGTTTATAGAAATTTATTAACCAGAACGTAACTGGCAGAAGAGAGGAATTCTTTTGCCTTGAAACTCAATTTGAGAGAGAGGAACAATTCGAATGGGTAACAATCTTCGCTTTCGTAGTGGACAGGTTCAATTGCACAAGTTTCGTGTTGATAGCGGAACAGTGATTGAGGCTGGAGACCTTGTTTATCTTGATGGAGATGATGTTAAGCCGGCTGCCAGTTTTACCTGGACGACCGATTTGGCAACAACTCAGGCTGCCTTCGCAGCACAATTTGCAGGAGTGGCTCATCAGTCTTCTGCATCGGGTCAGACAGCTGATATTTCTGTTGATGTCAGCCCGATGTCCATTTATGAATTTGATGTGAATTCAGCAACGTATGAAGTGGGTGATGTTCTTGCCCCTGATGAACTTTCGAGTGCAATTATGAGCCAGCAGTTGGAGAGCGTTGCGAGTGCCAACCTGGGAATTGCCCGTGCTTCGGAATACCGTGCGAGCAGTTCATCACGATTACGAGTCACTTTTGCATCGGCTTATCATTCTGGTTCATCCAATGTGAATGCAGAAGTCGGTTAATCATAACTCAATAATCTGAAACAGTTCATAAACCTGAATTAATGATTTCAGGATGAATGATTCAATTCAAAAAAAACGAAAGAGGGACAGGATGAAGGGACAGAATTTACAAAACCTTGTGGAATCGTTAGGGCCGGAAGGTTTTTATAACAAAATCTGCACGTTGTTAAATGAAAAGAAATTGTCTGTGGATGATTTCAGTTATTACGAACTGGCAGAAGCTTGTGGTGTGTTGCCCCAGTTAAACCGGGTTCGTGAAATGGCACCTGCGGGTGCAAATTTGAAATCACTATTGCGGGAATCCAACCCGGGAGTCGGGAGCAATCTGTTTCAGGTTGTGACCGGTGAACTCATCGGCCGAAAAGTGATTGAAGGATACGACGATGACAGCGGGTTTATCGGTGATAAACTGGTTTCCGTTATTCCAAGCCGGTTCAGCAATCAAAAGATTGCCGGTTTTAAAGCGCTTGCTGGTCCAACGGAAGTTGCTGAAGGACATTCTTATGAAGAGTCCACTTTTGAAGAAAAGTATGTTACTTCAGAAGAGTCCAAACAGGGACGGATTCTTTCTATCAGTGAAGAATTGATTACTTTTGACCAGACGGGTTAAATCAATCGTCGGGCGATGGCACTTGGATTCTATCTTCGCCAGGAACGGGAAAGAACCATTGTTCGCGCTGTGACCGATGCAGATGCATCTTCCGGAAATTATGTTTACCGACCGTCCGGAACAGGTCAGCAGCTTTATAAATCGAACGGTTCAAACTACAACTATGTGGGAGCAGGTAACACAACTTCCACGAATCATGCTTCTGCAGTTCCTCTTCTTGACTGGACTGATGTGGAAGAAGTTCTGAGTTATCGCGCGACTGAAGTGAAAGATGATCGCATTGATGGAACGAGTCGTCCGATTGTTGCACCGGTTCGCCAGATGCTTGTTCCGGAAAATCTTCGAGGGACAGCTCGCAGCCTGATCAATTCAACGGAAATAACTGTAACCACGAATAGCCAGGAAACGCGATTTGCAAATCCTGTCCAGAATATTGCTGAAGTTCTCAGTTCTCCCTTCATTGATGAACAGGGAAGCGATGCACTTCACGATTGGTATATCGGTGATTTTCAGCGTCAGTTTATCTGGACAGAAATCTGGCCGGTGCAAACATTCCTGCAGAATTCTGACAGTGAATCTGCCTTTGAACGGGATGTGGTTCTGCGTGTGAAAGCTCGATACTTCGGCGGGGTTTCCGCAGTAGATACAGCTTATGTGACGAAGGTTGATGGAGCAGCCTGAACATAAGCACGCGATGTTTTTTTTGTTGCGTTGATTGTGATGTGATCCTTCTAAAAGAGGTTTTCCATGAAAAAAATGTTGGCGCAGGATGAATCGCGGGATCATGGATGATTCAACTCCTGATTCGGTTTAAGAAGAAATTGGTATGAAATCAGGTTTGCATGCAAGTCAAATCGAATTGAACTGAAGCCGAGTCAGGAGTTTTTTCCATGTTGAATTGATTTCCACGCTGAATTGAAGCGACTCTGAAATGAAGTGGATTAAAAATATTTATTGAGATCGGGAACAAAGATGAAAATTCAGGGGCAGACTGTTCAGAAAAAATATCACAAAACGATCATGTTGAATCGGCCGGATGGTGAAAATCTGGAACTGACAATCAGTCCTCTTCCCTTGGGATTTCACACCCGACTGAGGGAACAGGGGATTATTCCCCCAGCTCCTCCCACACGGATTGCACGGGATTCTTCTGGTCGACCGGTTCGAGATTCCCAGGGGATGGCTGTTGTTGTTTCAGAAGAGAATGATCAGGAGTTCCAGATTGAATTTGAAAAATATCATCAACGGGTGGCGGTGATTGCAGCGGCAGAAGCTCTTGAAGGGGATCCGAATATTGAATTTGAATCGAAAAAACCGGGATCAAAAGAGAGCTGGGTTGAATATGCAGATGAACTTTATCAGGAGTTTGAAGAGGCTGGTTTCAGTGCGGGGGATTTGATTTCTCTTTGTCAGGAAATTTGCAGGCTCAGCAATCTTCTTGATGACCATATTCAGGAGAACGGCTCAAATTTTTCTTAAGGGGAGAGGATTTTTCCCCGGAAGAACAGAAAAATCACCCACGGTCACTTTTGTATTTCATTCTTCGATTTTGTGAACGGTTTCATATCAGTGAAGAAAAGTTTTATCACGGTTCTTACGAAGATCAGATGCGATGGCTTTCCTATGAAGCTTTAAGAGAATCCGAAGAGAGAGAGGATTGAAAAAGATGGCAGACTTAACCGACCTTTCCTCAGTTGAGGGAGAAGAGCTAACAGAAAAACAGATCCGGGGAATTTTGGCGCAGATTGATCTTGATATCGTCAACCTGGTTCGGGATGGAAAACTGTGTGCCTTGAAATACGGTTTGGCGGGACCAGGTGGACAATCCACAGACCGCGCTTCCAATTTACGGGCACTGTTAGACGCGAGAAAACATTTTGAAGTGATGTTGAATCATTTTGCAAGCTGGGAAGTTTCTGAATTCACGGACGGTGAAATTGAATAAAAATATTATTTACCACCAAGACGCGAAGACACAAAGAAAAAAAGAGAAAGACTATCACGAGACATGATCAAATTTATCAAAAATATTTTATTAAAACTTTGTGACTTTGAGTCTTAGTGTTTAAGGATTTCTTTCTAAATATACCCTGCACAATGAATAATTTTTCAAGGCTAAACCAATGAACAACCCTGTTATGCATAACGAAATTACCCATGAAGATTTAAATCGTGTTGTTGATGCCTTACACCAGGTCAACCTGACGTTGGAAAGCCTGAGAGTGACGATGAGTACCCAAGTTGAGGAAATTGATGATCATGAAAAACGTTTAAGACAGCTTGAACGCTGGACAAGTAGCCTGACACCGGTGATTGCCAGTTTGATTTTTCTTGGTGGGGTGATTTCAACAGCGATTATCAGCAAGTTATTTATGGATTGAATTGGTTCCAGAAGTTTATTTTTGTGAATGTCATTATTTCATTTGAGCAATATTTGTTTGTCCGGGAAAGGAAATGTTCATGGTTGATTCAGGGATTTTGATTGCAGATCGAGATCAACAATTTAACGACTGGGCCAAGTTGGTGACGTTTCGCGAAGTGAGCCAAACATATGATCCTGAGTCGATGCAGATTTCTGAGACATACACAGATACTTCGTTACAGGCGATTATCGGAACGGCTCCTTTTATTTCTCAGGGGGTGACTGCGGATCAGTACCTTTCAGAAGATTTGAGAATTCAATTGAAAGCGGAAGAGTTGCCGGGGGTTCATCCTGCATCGACCTGCAGAATTGTTTATTCCGGAAATGAATACCAGGTCAATCGATTTGAACTTTCGACGCAAGGGAATATTTATGTCCTGGAATGTCGCAAGCGTTCATGATCAGTCTGTTTTTGAATTTCGTTCACAAAAATTATGCAAATAAAGGAAATTGAAAGATGTCTAACGGAGTTCAATTAAAAATAGAAGTCGATTCAAGCAGAATTATCGGGGAAGTGGATAACCTGGCTCATCAAGGAGTTGTTGATTGGAGGCAGGAAATGGTGAAGACCGTTCTGAAGGAAGTGTTGACTCGAACTATTGAACGAGCTCCTGTTGATGAAGGGCGATTGCGAAGCAGTTGGGTTCAGCAAATTACGAGTCTCGGTGGAACAGTTCCTTCCGGCTGGCAGGGAACAGATCCTGATAACGCAGCAATTCGGGAAGGTGCAACCGATGGCGAAGTTCTGATTGAAACGGATGAAGAAACAACCCAAATGGATTCGGTGAATCATGTTGAATATGCAAAATATGTGGAATACGGAACACAAAAAATGGATGCAGAACATATGGCGGGTGAAAGCCTGGAAGAAACTCTCCTTGATCTTGAAGAACTGATTCCCCCGCTGATTCCTTCCTGAAGCATGAAAGAAGGAGCCAAATTTTCTATTGGAAAGGAATGAAAGGAGATTATGTCCGGCTTGATCAAACAAAAAAACATGATTGCCAGTTTTCATAAATACTGGAATGATCAGTTACCGCTCACCATCAAAACAATTTATCCGGGAATGAAATTTGATACAGCCAGCCTTTCTGAATGGTTGGAATTATGGGTTGAACCTCACTCCCGACCATTACAGAGAATTGTTTCCAAACCTGAATTCAAAGTATCCGTAACGATTCATTGTTTTGTTACACCCGGAAATAACCGAGCCAGGATTCATGAAATTTCAGACGCGATTCGAGGAATTTTATCTCAAAAGACCATTGAAATTCTGGATTATGATTTGAGTGGAAATCCGGTCACAGGTTACCTCCGATTTCAAGAAGAGGTTGTTCAGAATCAGACACGGAAAATCAGTACCCAGTTTCATACAAGCATTCAGCATCTCGTTTTGAAATGCAAAGGATTGGCCCAGTCTATATGAAATTCGACTTAATCAATTTTTTATACATAGACAAATTAAAAATGACAAATTAAAAATTCGGTGAATGAATAATCACTTAACTAAATCAAGGAAGGGATTGAATTATGGCAGTCACAAATCTGGTTCGAAATTTACGAGATGGAGAACTGGTCATCAAGGACGGAACTTCAGGAACACCACTTTCCATGACGGTGTTGCTAGATGAAGGGGATCTTTCCTGGGTGAATCGGTCGAACACGATCGAAGTCAAAGATCGGGGATCCATTTCAGCAGGTCATACCCGAAAAGGGGACGATGAATCGGTCTCGATTTCGTTTACAGCGAAATGGACACAGCTCATTGGGAAATCAGCCTCTTCTGCTGATCCGCTTCAACTTTATGAAATGCTCATGTTTGTTTCCGGGACCAATGTTTCAAGTACTTCTTCTGATGGAGAACAGGATACGTTGCAATTTGAATTTACAATTGTTGATCCTGCAGGTGTTGCGAGTGAAAAAATCACCTTCAGTAAAGTGTATCGTGAAACGTTAACGATGTCCGAAGGAGATGATTTTAATGTCATCAATTTCAGCGGTCGTGATTTTGAATCGGAACCAGTAATCACCCGGGCGTGAAACGCCCTTTCAGGCCGCGTTCGGAGTGAATTTGTATTTGAACGAATGACTTCCACGAGCAGGAAGTTGAAATAAAGTGTGAGAAAATTTCAGGCCGCGTTGGTAGTGAGATAAAGTTCATTCATCGGGATTACAGAGGAGAGAGGAGAGAGGGAAGTGGCAGAATTTTCAGAATCTTTAACGATTCGAATCCTGGGTGACAGTTCCCAGTTTCAACAGGAATTGGAATCGGTCACCAAGCAGATTACCGATTTACAGTTTCGGCTGTCTCAGGTTTCTGATCTGGCGGTGCAACTTGGGAGTGCCTTCAGCAGACTGAATGGAATGTTAAGACCATTGATTCAAGTGAATCGTCAGTTGGGACAAATTGAAGTTCGCATTCGAAGAATTAATCGATTGCCAATTGTGATTAATGTCACGCAGGCTCTTAATGCATTAGCGGCTTTGTTGAGTATGCTGAATGCTGTGATTGCAAGAATGCAGGCAATTTCTGCGATTCCTTCTCGCGTGGGCGGGGCTCCTGCTTCTGCATCGACTGGTGGCGCAACGGGTGGAACGGGAGGGGGAGCAGCGGCGCCACCTTCTGGTGGTGTTCGTAATCCCATAGGTGCCGGGATGAATTCCGGCGGACTGGTAACAGGGCGAGCAGGAGTGGATCGGGTTCCAGCGATGTTGAGTTCCGGTGAATTTGTTATGAGACGATCTGCAGTTCAGGAAGTGGGAACGAACCTTCTTTTTTCGATGAATCGTGATGGTCTTCAATCGCTGCCGAAAGAAAAAAGTTCAACAAGTCGGGGATTTAATGGGCAGGGGACAGATTCAGGAATGAGTGAACGCCTCTTTCGTTTTCTTAAAAAACGTGATCAGAACAACTTATCAGCAGAGCGGACTGGAGGCGCTGGTGGTTCGGGTGAATCGACGGTGAATCATCATGGTGATATTTCGATTCAAGTTCAACAGGCTGTTGATGTGAATTCAATCATCCGGGATTTGCGATTTGCAGATTACCGATTAAGGAACCGGCGCGGCTAGGCAATTTTAGCAGGTGGAAATAAATCACTTCTGTTCTTCATTATTTTCAATGTTATTTATTTTAGATATCACGCGGAGTTCGCAAAGCCGCGGAGAATGTAATCAATATTTGTAACTGTATATAAGGTGTAGGTCAGGCTGTAGCCTGACGAATGAAGAGTTATTTCGATGGAATTGTATAAGAAAATGGTTGCGAATGGTAAGTCTTCTTGTGCCTTCGGCACCCAACCAAACAAGTTGGTCGGGTCACCCCTGTAAGTGGGATGCGATACCAAATTTATAGCTGCAGTAAATATGTACTTGATAATACAAACATACGAGATTCGGCAACTAACTCGTTTAAATTAAAAAACAACATTATTTCAAGAATCAGATATACGGGTGAAAAATTATGGGATTTCTGTTCAAGCCTGCAATTTATAAAGACTCTGTTTTATACGAATTGCCTCGGCCTGTTACACGGTTACGCATTCAGGATTCCTGGGATTTTACGAGATATAAAGTTCCGTTGGTTGATGGAGATTACCAGGTTGGTCATTCATTGCAGGGTGTAGATATTTCTTTGAAGGGCCAGGTGGGAAGCCAGGGGGGTGACTTGAAACTGACTGAGCAGGAGATGTTTGAAGCGGTTGAGCTTTTGCGAAGTAATTTTGATGTCAGTTCGGAAGGGGATAAATATGATTTGTTCCTTTATCACGATTCTGTTTCGTCCACATACAGGCAATTGAAATCGTGTTCAACAGTTCGTTTTGAATATGATTTGTCTGACAAAAATCTGTTCGTTTATTCTGCCATTATCCATGCAACTGATCCTGTGATCTATACAACTTCTCCGGGGAGTTGATTTCTCCGGGGAGTTGATTGAGAGGGGATTGAGAGCGAGTTTCATTTACGTGTTGCGGGTTAGAGTCTTGGATTAAAGTCTCCATGCTATACAGCGATGCTACAGTTAGGTGCAACCTGCACTAGAAAGGGAGTTCACAGGATGGCTTATTCGCGTCGTCTGGTACATTATGGTCCTGGGCCGACCAATTTCAAATCTGTGATTTCTGACCGTGCAATTGCTGGTTGCTGGTTTGAATTGCATCGGCAGGGTGGGTGTGGTGCAGCTGAGATTCTTTTGAAGGACAATTTTCAGGATCGGGAAGAGATTCTAGTCGGCGACTGGATTGCGTTTGATTACGAAACGGGAGACCGATGGTATTTTGGTCGCGTTGAGAATCGACAATCAAAAAGTCCTACAGGAATTCAACTTCGTCTTGAAGGGATGTCCATCCAGTTGGGAGAAGTTTTTCCGGGTGGTTTTGGGGTGAGCAATGGAGACGGTTTTGCTCCTCATCGTTATGCAGCAACCGATCTGTTTCCTCATGATCCAGATCGTAATATTGAGACAATTGATAGTGTGAGCCAGACAGATGAAATGGTGAAACTGTTGATGCAACAATATGTTGTTCCGAATACGGATATCAGTTTGAATCTTTCCCGGGTAGAAGCATCAAGCCCGGTTGCGACTGTTACCAGTCACAAGTTTCGTGGAGAAGAATCTGTCCGATCAATCATGAAGGACTTGAGTATTCGAACAAAAAATTCCTCGTGGGGGGTTGATGAGAATGGGGAATACTTCTTCCTTCAGAAAAAGACCAGCCTGATCAGCACTTATCAGGAAGGTGTGGATCTTGTTCGTTTAACAGAGACCGTTGACCGTGAAACGATGTTTAACCGGATCACATTGACGGGTGGATACGTTTATTCTGATAACCAACAGGCTTCGAGTGATCTTCCTCCTTTTTACCGTTGGAGGGGGAATTATCTGGAACCGATCAGTCAAGCAGCAAATGGGAATCGTCGAATTCGGATTTGGGTTCCCTGGATTCGGACGAAAGAAGATTCCCGAAGTTTTGCGAGGGAGTTTTTTCGCATATATTCACAGCCCATTCCACGATTTGAAGTGGAGGTCCCCGGGATTACAACGTTGCCTCGCCCGTGGGAAGGTGAAATTCGGATTCTTGACCGTTCCGGAAGTGAGCTTGTTTCCCAGCAAGTCGAAACGGTTCGCATCCTGTTTGATCATACTCCGCGACTATTGATTGATTTAGGTCCGGAAGATCCACGTGTATTATGGCCAGAGCCGGAATACGATGAACGATGGGAAATTCCTGCAGCCGGCGTTGGCGATTTTGGAGGGGGAACTGTCACGCTTTCATCTAGTTCAGAGATTTCATCGAGTTCTATAGAAAGTTCCAGTGTCGTTTCTTCTGATACGTCTGAAGTGACTTCCAGTGATGTATCGAGTGATAATTCCAGTGCAGTTTCTTCCGAGTTCAGTTCGAGTAGTAACAGTTCAAGCGGTAGTAGTTCATCGGAAATTTCTTCAAGCAGTGGAATGACATCAAGCTCTGTTAGTGGCTCATCGGGAAGCGGTGGAAGCGGGACCAGTGGATCTGGGACTGGTGGATCAAGCGGTAGCAGTGGCGGTTCTGAAAGTGGTCCTGGAAGTGGAAGTCTTTTATTGAAGGATTTGTTT
>JAJRVU010000092.1 GCA_024277145.1 Planctomycetota bacterium | reverse complement strand
TGCCCCTGTGGATGGGTACTTGCCTCCTGAACATCCACTTTTAGGCGTGTTAAGACATTTTCGACTGGCCCAGAAAATTCAGGAATCTATTCCAGAAATTCCCGTTGTCGGAAGTGGATACAGTTGGCTGCAGGACTGGGCAATGCACGCAGCTTCTGCCAATGTCGCAGAAAAGAAAATTGCAATTGTGGGTCTGGGACGAGCAACACTTTCCCAGCCAGACTTTGCTAAAAACCTGTTGGAAAACGGAAAGCTGGAGCGAAAGAAAGTTTGCCGTACGTTCTCTTACTGTACCAACTTAATGCGATCCAAAGACCATCCGCTCGGCCAATATCCGACAGGATGCCCTCCTTTTGATAAAGAGGTTTATGACCCGATCTGGAAGGAAGCAAAAGAGAAACTGGACAAAGATAAAAAGCCCTGAATCTATTGTTGAATTGAGAAATTCCAATTCCAGTTATTTTTCTGGATAGACAATTATTTCAAAAAAAAGCTTGACAGATTTAGGAAATTCCTTCATTCTGGGGTCTGTATTATTTTGGGTGTGTCTATACCGGGCTATTATTGCGGGCATGTAATTTTACACCCCCTAAGACACACAAGCACTCCCGATTGGCTTTCGTCAGTCGGGAGTTGTTTGTTTAACGAGTATGTTTTTCTCGGATGCTTCTCAACTCTCCCCGGATTCGATGTAAATCGTTCATACGCATTCTTGTTTAAAATTTCACTTCTGATAATTCTATTTCTGTAGGGTCTGCTGTCTGAGCAGGCCAATGTTCGATATTAAAAAGCGGAGGGTGGCCCAGTCCATCTTAGATGGCTGGGTCGCGAATAGCGACAAGAAGAATCTCCATACGCACTCATTTTCTGTTACACATACCATTATGAAACAACCAGACATAAGAAGCTAATGGTAAATTAAACGTTTGACAAATATTGAACGATGAAGGTAGGACTTCTTGTGCCTTCGGCACCCAACCAAACAAGTTGGTCGGGCCACCCCTTGAATGTTCAATAAAACTTAGTACCGCTTCGTGTCTCCGTGGCTAATAAAAAATTCCTTCTTTAAAACCTTCGCGTCTCTTTCTATCCAACATGATTTTCTATTATCTTTTTAAAAAATCTGTGGCCATTTGTGTTAATCTGTGGTTCCTTTTTACCTACGTCAGGCACATCCTGACCTACTACTCCGTCTATGTATAAATGTCACCTGGCTCAGAGTGAATAGCACGCCAACGAGCGTGCCATTTGCAAATTGGTGCATGACATTTAAAGCTCGACAGAGCACTACAGTTTTTTATGTGATGACAACTGTTATTTCTGTCTCCGCGTCACTGCGATTTCTGTGTGATGCTTCTTCTTTATTTTTTAGGGAAGTACAGCAGATCCTACTTTTTTGTGTCCATCCGTGATTCAAAAGAGGGATGCAAAATATTCCGTGGTCTCTTTATTGGCTAAATTACAATTCAACAAAAGCGGTAAACTAAATTAGAATTGGTTTTAAATCCTGCTTGAAAACAGCAAAAAATCGCTATTTTTCCTGATAAAAACTCAAATTGATTGCAATTTTTATAATTCAACTTATTTTTATCGGCATCGAACACCTGAGACCTTGACCAAAATTTTAATTTCTTATAAAAATCCGCTCCCGTTGACGAGGCAAACTGATTCTTCAGTCCTGCCAATTCCAAAGTGGAACGTCAGCTCCCGTATTGTTAAGAAGTTACTTCAGATGATTCAGACTGAAATAACAGCCCACTTCGGGCATTAATATCTACTACTCCTACTTATAGTCAAATATCTGGCAGGAAGGTCAACATGTTATTACACATGTCCCGATTGTTCTCCGTTACTGGAGCTTTATTACTGGCAACCGCATCCCCCGCATTTGCCCAGTTTTCTCAATGTTGTCCCCCAGTTACTTGTTGTCAACCTGTTCAGGTTATTCAACCCAGTTATCAAACTGTTCCCGTAACTGAAATTCACGAAGTCAAAGAGGTTGTTAAAAAACCTGTTTATGTAACAAAATATGTAAATCAGCAAGTGACAGAGTATCATCCAGTGACTGAACGAAGAACTGTAGAAGTTCCTCAAGTCTCTTATGATACTGTTGTTGAAAATCGAACAGCTTATCGAAATGCAGGATACTGGCAGACTAACAGACAACCAATCAGTCGTATGTCACCCTGTTCTTATGATAATCGCCCAAACCTTGTCGGTTGGTTAAATCGTACTGGCTATTCAATGCGTTCTGCATTCATGCCTAAATACAAAACAAACCGAAGTTATGTTCCTCGAACAGTTGCTTACAACGTTCCTATTACTCGTCAAGTCGCCCGACACACAACCAGAAAAGTTTCGTATAACGTCACCCGTATGGTTGCAAAAACAGTGAATCAACGAGTCGCTGTCAGGACAATGAAATGGGACACTAAAGTTGTTACAAGAAAAGTTCCCCGAACTGTTTATCGTCAGGTTCCAATCGGATCAACTCTTGCACTCGGTAGTACAACAACCACAACTGCATTAGCTCCCGAAGAAGATTCCAACTTCAGAAGAAGACGTCGTTCTGCAAGTTCAGAAAACGACAAATTTAATGACGATGATAAATACGAAAACCCCAAGTTTGGTGACGATAATTTTGAAGAGAGTGATCCTGAATCAAGTACCAGTTACAAAGTGATCCCTCAAAGACGAAAAACAGCTTCTGTTAATCGTTCAAAATCTTCAAAACGAAAACGAACATTACCCTCAGTTGTACGAGTTAGCGGATGGAAAAAATCCCGAAGCAGAACACGTAAAGCTGGTCGACCTAAGAATATTCAGGATGGTCCAATGTTGAACACTCCTCAAGTGGCCTCTTTGAATCCATAAGATATAAAAGCAAGCACTTCAGTATATTCCTTAGGTTACAGGGTTCTCTCTTCCCTTTTCAGCGTGGTTTGATTGGAACTACCGTTGATGGGCCGTAGAATGTACGCAAATTCCCTCCTTAGATTTTCGCCCTTCTCATTATGAGAAATCTTCTTCGCGGCACCGGCATCAGTCCGGTGCCCACTTTTTTTTCTACTTTGCTTTTTCCCCAAGCTGTTTTTTCTAAGTCGTTTTTTTCAAGCTACTCATCTCTACGCTGCTTTTCTGAAACAAACGCAACACGCTTCACGCCGATTCAATCCGCAAAAGTGATGAATCAATTCTTTCAAGCGTTTTTTCTTTGCCGACTAGAACAAGGCAGTCATAAACTCCCGGACCAACAGGTTGACCCGTTGTGCAAACTCGAAGGGAATGAATCAGCAATCCAGGAGACTTTTCTTTCTCTTCAGAAAACTGCTTCAACTCTTCTTCCAGTTTTTCTACCGTCCAATCTTCAAGAGAAGCAAGCTTATTATGGAATTCTTTCAAAAGTTCAGGAACACCGTTTTTCGCAACCCGTTTTTTGAACGCTTTTTCGTCGTAGGTGATATCATCCTGAAAAAACAGGCGTGAATCCAGGATATCACTGAAAAGTTTTATCCGGTCTCCTAATGCTTCAATAATTTTTTCAAGCAAATCTTTCTGTTGATCTGAAATGGGATCGCCAACAATCCTTGCTTTGACAAGATAGGGAAGGCATCCCTCCAGTTTTGCTTCCGGAGATAATTCGTTCATCCAATGGCTTTGGAAACTGAATAATTTATCAGGATCCAGACCAGCAGGATTTTTGACGACCCGATCCAGGGTGAAATTCTCTTTCACGGTTTCTAATGACATAATTTCGGTTTTATCATCAAGAGACCAACCCAATCGGGAAAGGGAATTCAACACAGCAACGGGCAGGTAGCCAATTTTTTCGTAATATTCCACCATCACCGGATCAAGACCTTCAACACCATCTAAACCGATCAATGGAAAAACCTGTTCTGCTTTTTCAAACATTTTTTTGAATTTTGGATTCTTCTTATATTTATCCAGCTTTCGCTTACTCAGTTTTTCTTTGCTTCCGGGTGCTGCCACGTAAGGAATATGAGCAAAAATCGGCTGGTCATATCCCAGTGCCTGGTAAACCAGAACCTGAACCGGTGTGTTAGAAAGGTGCTCTTCCGCGCGAATCACATGAGAAATTTGCATTTGTGCATCATCGATAACCGTTGCGAAGTTATATAATGGGGTGCCATTGGTTCGCATGATGACCGGATCTGTGATCAAACTGCAATCCCATTCCACATGCCCACGAACGGAATCATTGATTTCAATTTTTTGATCTCGCGGAACAAGCAGGCGAATCACATGATTGGCACCAGCATCTTCAAGAGCTTTAATTTCTTCTTCGGAAAGTTCCAGGGATCGCCGAATGTTAATGTAAGGCCGTTTTTCTTTATCAGCCTGTTCCCGATCTGCTTTGATCACTTCAGGTTTTTCGTAGCAGCGATACGCTTTTCCTTCCGCAAGAAGTTTTTCAATAGCTTCCGTATATAAATCATTTCTTTCTGATTGAAAGTAAGGTCCAAAATCACCGCCGACTTCCGGGCCTTCATCCCAATCCAATCCCAACCAGCGAAAAGCATTCAGGATTGGTCCAAGTGCCTCTTCCACATTTCGTTCCCGGTCGGTGTCGTCAATCCTGAGAATGAATTTCCCGCCATTATGCCTGGCCCATAACCAGTTAAATAATGCAGTTCGCATTCCTCCAATGTGCATGTAACCAGTTGGGCTGGGGGCAAATCGAGTTCTCACAGTAGACATTTTTAATACTCATCATTCAATTAGTAAATAAAATTTTAGAAAATTCCGGAATCTTTCTGGTTCGGGAATTGAAGGGCTTTGATCATAAAAGCTGACTTTCCATAAGGTCAAGCGATACCGCTGGATATCCCGATTATTCCCCGGATTGGAATATTTTTAGACAAATTGAACTCTCCTTTATATGAAAATGAACACCTTGACCTCAATTTATCGGCCCCATAGCATTCAATCGACCGGTAGCAGCCCCTACACTTTTCAAACCGTTGTACCTGATTGATGAGACAAGATGATTAAAATATTCCTGCGATTAATAATTTCGATCCTGTTCCTGATGGCGGTGGCTGTCGGGATTTTGGGCTGGGGACTCGTGCAGGAACCTGATTTTTATCAGGAGGTTATCGAGATTGATCTGGAGCCTGAAAAACGAATTGAAGTCATTGAACAGATTGAACAACAGGCGGAAGATCTTGTAAAAAAAATCGAAACAGAAGATCAATGGACGGAAAAGTTCACCCAGCAGAAAATCAATCTCTGGCTGGAAGACGAATTAAAAAAACAATTTCCTGATTTGATCCCACCCGAATTTTCTGAACCAAGAATCCAGTTCAAGAAAGAGGAAATCAACCTCGGGTTTCGGCTGAAACATAAAGACTGGAAAGGTGTTGTCAGTTTGAATTTAAGACCCTGGATTTCCAAACCGAATCAATTAGCCATTGAAATCAGTTCGATCAACGCTGGTATTATTCCAATGCCTTTAGAAACCATTATGGATGAAGTAAAAAAAGAACTGGTTAAAGCAGGCTGGAAAATTGAATCGGGAACAAAAGACAAAAACGAAATCCTGTATATTTTTCTGGAATCGGTCATCCCGCGACATCCGATTCTGGAAAAGCTGTTAATCACTGATGGGGAATTGGAAATTTCGGTCAGGCATTTGCCAGAAAAGAAAGAGGAAATCACACCCGATAATTTTTATAATTCGCCAGAGTTTCTGGAATCCATTTTGAAAACGGAAAGTGAACCTCTTCCGTCAAAATTGGACCGAGCTATTCTTCCATAACAAGAAACGTTTTTTCTTCTCGATGTTCAATTCGGCAAGTAACGTTAAGTCTGCTTCCATTCAACTTGAACACTAAAGGGGAAGCTTCGCCAGAAATGATTTCGAATTCTCCTTTGTCCCATTGAGTGACTGATCCTCGATTCCTGCTGACTGGTCCTTCATAATCGAGATAATGAAGCCTATGATCTGCAAGGGGCTCTACTTCGATTAAAGATTTTGTTGATGGTTCTTCGAGCACCCGCCAGGTTTTTAAGGAGTCCGTTTGTTCAAGAAGCAAATCCCAATGAAGAAAAGGATGGTCGTGAGTTAAAATTACAAATCGAGGCATGCTCAGTTCCGGTTGTTTTTAATCCTTGAATTTACTGTTTCAACAAATGAGTTTTCTGAAATATCACATTTCGAGACAGGGTTGTTTCTTCAGGATCCGTTTAAAGAATTCCTTGCATCTGCATGTCCGGTTCTCGACAATATTGGAATAAGAGTGAACAACAAGGATTAAAAGCTATTAATAAAGCATTATTTGTCTTAATAATCTCTTATTCTGGAAGTCGAATCAAGAGATTGGTACACTATTTGCCAATGATACATGTGAACGACTGAAAAGAAAAAGCTGTACAAATTTACGTCAATCAGGCATAGGCGACACGGACCAGAAAATATGACCCCACGAGAAGTATTAGCCCTTTGCAGGGAACGGGAAATTAAAGCGATCGATTTACGATTTATGGATTTCCCTGGAACCCAGAAACATTTTACCATTCCGCTACAAGTCCTGACAGAAGAAAGCTTTGAAGAGGGGTTTGGGTTCGATGGATCCAGCATGCATGGCTGGCAAAGCATTAACGAAAGTGACATGCTTGTCGTCCCTCAATCAGAAACAGCCATCGTTGATCCGTTCCAGAAACAGACATTAACCATGATCTGTAATATTCAGGATCCCATCACGCGGGAAGATTATGCAAAGGATCCGCGCAATGTTGCCCGAAAAGCAGAACGGTATATGAAATCAACGGGGCTGGCTGATGTGGCCAATTTTGGCCCGGAGCCGGAATTCTTCATTTTTGATCATGTCCGCTTTGACCAGAATGAACATGAAGCTTACTATCATATTGACAGCATTGAAGGTCAATGGAACCGAGGTCAGGAATCGCCTTCACCGAATGCAGGTTACAAAATCAGGCACAAAGAAGGCTACTTCCCTGTTCCACCTGCAGACACATTACAAAGCCTTCGAACTGAAGCCATGCTGACTCTTCAGGACTGCGGTATTGAAATCGAAGCACAACATCATGAAGTGGCGACTGCTGGTCAATGTGAAATCGATATGAAATATGGCCCGCTTGTGAAAACAGCTGACAACCTTCTTTACTATAAGTACATTATCAAAAACATTGCTTCCCAATATGGCAAATCAGCGACATTCATGCCTAAGCCTATCTGGAATGATAACGGCTCCGGACTGCACCTTCATTTTTCATTATGGAAAAACGAAGAACCACTTTTTGCAGGATCAGGTTATGGAGGCTTAAGTGAAACAGCCATGTTTGCAATGGGGGGAATTCTTGCTCACTCCCGTGCACTTCTTGCATTCTGCTGCCCGACTACAAACAGCTATAAAAGATTGATTCCTGGTTTTGAAGCACCCGTTAATTTGACATACAGTTATCGAAACCGATCAGCAGCAATCCGGATTCCTGTTCATTCCCCAAACCCTGCATCGAAACGATTTGAATTCCGCTGCCCTGATTCATCTTCCAACCCTTATCTGGCTATGTCAGCAGTTTTGATGGCTGCGCTAGATGGAATTCAAAGTAAGATCACTCCCGGACAACCACTAGATAAAGATATTTACGACTTGAAACCGGAAGAACTGGAAACAGTTGCCAAAACGCCCATCTCTCTGGAAGAATCATTGGCTGCCTTGCGAGACGATCATGAATTCCTTCTACGGGGAGATGTCTTCACAGAAGATGTGATCGATACATGGATTTGGTACAAGGAAACTAAAGAGGCTGAAATCCTCAGGCAGAGACCGCATCCAGTGGAATTCAACATGTATTATGACATTTAAGACGATGTAAAGTTATTCTACAGACGCGATTTTGAGTGGTTCCCCTTAATTGTTAATAGTCGTAAGTCATATTGATTCAAGGACTTATAATAACCCGACCTGCTTTTTCATAGAATCATGGAGATTCTGCCCAACAGAACCGGTTTCAGGTCCGTAATGTAGGGTGAGTAGAAAAAAACGATATTGGGCCAATACTCCACCGTTGCTGAGAAACAACCTGGAAATATTGAGACAAAAAAACAGACCCTGAAAGGGCCACCATCGTATGGTGGCTTTTTTCATGCGCTCACTGTTTCATGCAATCATTTCTAGACATTGTCTAATTGCTTTAATTATCCAACTGGGTGACAAGTAGTAGTTCACGCTGTGCCTGACGGAATCGTGCAAACAGATCTGAAAGAAAAATTATTACCACAAAGATAGAAAGGCACAAAGAAAAAGCAGCCATGGTCGTTCTAAAATTCTCCGTGCCTTCGTATTAAATAATTTGTTTCAATACTTTACTTTATTCAGTCACAATTATTGATCACTCTCTCCGCGTCTTATACGATCTCTGCGTGAGAACTTTTTTCTTCCTACATCGATGTGGATATAAATTACCATTGGTCTGCACAGCAGACCCTACCGATGCAGATTTTTCTTTGTGTCTTGGACCTTGGTGGTGAAAAATCCTTCTTGTTATTTTAGCTGCGATCACTGTTAGTTGCTTTAATTATCTAACTGAGTGACAAGGGTTGTTTTTTGGTATTCCAGAAACGTGACGTGACGGATCGTCTCTTTTTTCAAAGCAGATTCCCAGGCGTGAATCTGTGTCAAATCCTGTTTGCTCAATTTGTTTTTAATTCGATGTTCTGCCCGTAATTTTAAAACAGGTTCCACATTCGCCATGAACTCCACTTGCAAAGGAAGCATTTTCATTTTGCTTAATTCTTTATTCAACTGGACTCTGCATCCGGGAAGAAATGGGCTTGGGTGCATCACATAATTCAATCGACACATCCAGTCAGCATAGTTCATGTAAGATTCCACTTGCGTTGGCTCTGCTTTCGTTCCTTTGACGTGATAACTCAACCCCGGACTAGTCAGTTTCAGTTTTTTCTTTTTGTCTGAAGCTTCTGTCTCAAACTGAGGGTTCAATTGAAACAGTAAATTTTCTGCCTGCGTTTTTTTCTTTTTGTTACTACTGGAAGCAAGTTGATCTGCATAATCCTGAGTTGTCTTTCTTGCAACAATCAGTTGTTGCTTTAACTGTTCAAACTGCACCCTTGTCATGATATCACGTTTCATATTAAGAATGATGAATTCTTCATTTGCAGGATCAAAAATGATCACTTCTCCCAATGTATCAATATGGTCGTATGCTTTTCCTGAACGAAACAGGGTCAGGCTGCGAGAGACAATCACATCTTTATGGTCCTGTTCCTGAAACACTTTTGTATAAACTCGGTATTCCTGTGCCTCTGTTTGCGAGAATACTCCCAATATCAAAAACAGTACAAAAGCAATTCCTGTTTGAATCTTCATGGGCGACATTCCTTTCACAAAAAACGAGCTGGTTGACGGAACAATAATTTTTTTCATACTCATTTTTTGAGTCTTTTTTCTATTAGTATTCAGATTGGGGGACATGTTTTCAATTTCCTTTAATGTTCGATTCATCCTACGGAATCAAGGGAAACGACCTGACCATTCTGTTTTTCGCTTTCCAATGCAGCGAGGACAAAACGTGTCATTTCCAGATTAAGTTGATGAGAAACTGCGGGTTGATTTGCTTGTACGGAGTTGACAATACTTTGGCATAATTCACGATAGGCATAACGAGTTGAAATTGTTTTTTGAAGGACTCCTGCATCATAAAAAGCAGTGACCCCATAAGAAGTGTTCCCAACCCGGTTCCCTCTTAATGTTCCCAGACGACCATCTTTCCATCGCCCGGTCACAACTTCAGAATCTTCTGTCCATGTTACGGAAACTTCCTGGCACCCTTCTCCCATCAAGGCAAACAATATGGATGTCGGATGTATTCCATAATGGAACAGGCCCGGATTCTGATCAGTTCTTTTTGCTGGCCCGTAACTGAAAACCCCGTGTAATTTTCCATACATGGAGGACTGATTTTGAAGTTCTTGAATTTCTTCAGCAAACATTAATGCAGAAGCATGATATAAAGTTGTGTTGTTTTCCTGCGAAGCCTGTATCATTTTTTCTGCGTCAGAAAGGGAGCAGGCAAAAGGTTTGTCAATGTAAACAGGAATTCCAGCTTCAAGAAATGGTTTTGCCCGATCCCAATGAACAGACCCACAAAGAGAAAGAACCAGTATTGCATCAACCTGGCCAATCATCTCTTCGGGTGAGTTCACAATCTTCACACCAGCTTGTTCAATTTGTGTCAAAAAACCGGGAATTCTTTCCGGCGCCATCTCGGATGAACCGGGCCAACCATGTGTTACCGTGCCACCTTCTACGTACTGATCCCGATCCACTCCAACGTGATTAAATCGTTGCGTGTATTCAATGGAATGCGATGAATCAAAGTCAACAAGACCGAAATGAATCATAAGTTTGTTACGTAAATTGAGGTGTGCTTATATTGTGAAATGGGGGTTCTCTTCAGGTGATTTCACCGGAAGAAAATAATTGTAATGTGTGGTATGGATAATCAATTGATTGGTTAATTGATTGATTGGCTAAAGTAACCGGAGGGGGGTAGGTGAATTTGGAAGTATGTGTTTAGATATGAGCCGGGATAATAGTTTTTTATCGGAATTTCTGCAAGCGGAACTCATTGAAATGGATCAAGTCTTCCGAGTCAGGTGATTAAGTGAATCAATGTCGATTCTCATAAACAAGGCAGATCAGGTGGATTAGGAAACTGCCATTGCAAAAAATGAAGCGGAAAGATAGAAACCGTATTGAAGCCGATTTTCCAGACATATTCGTTTTTTCATAACGATGAAAGAAAGATCTTAATTAATGCAAGCTGTTATCTATAAAGAGTTTGGGGAACCTTCGGAAGTTCTGAAAATGGAAACGGTTGATTCCCCCCAGCCTCAAAAAGGGGAAGTTCTGGTCCGAATGCTTGCCAGCCCGGTGAATCCTTCTGACCTTCTTTCGATACGTGGCGGTTACGCAATCCAGCCAGAATTGCCTGCAACTCCGGGATTGGAAGGTGTTGGCATAGTGGAATCATCCGGGGGCGGGTTGCTTGGAAAATACATGCAGGGAAAACGGGTTGCGGTGTTGAATCGTGAACGAGGCAACTGGGCTGAAATGACCACATTGCCTGCAAAGCAGGTGATTCCATTACCCGATGATCTTTCATTGGAACAAGCAGCGATGTTTTTTGTGAATCCTGCGACAGCGTTTATTCTCACACGTAAAATTCACGCAGTCCCGAAAGGTGCCTGGCTACTTCAAACAGCAGCAGGCTCTTCACTTGGAAAAATGGTGATCCGACTCGGAAGAAAATTTGGTTTTCAAACCATTAATATCGTCAGGCGAGAAGAACAAAAGGAAGAACTTGAAAATCTGGGAGCAGACAAGGTGATCTGCTTTGAACCAGAAAAAGATTCAACAGAAGAATTCCAAAAGAAGATTTTAGACATTACCAACCAGAAAGGGGTTCAGCATGTTATTGATCCTGTTGGTGGAAAAACAGGAAGTGCCACGGTGACCTGCCTGGGTGAAAACGGAAAAATGATTTCGTTCGGAACATTATCTAATGAGCCCCTGATTTTTTCTCCGAGAGAATTAATGACGCCGGGCGCGTGCATTCAAGGGTTCTGGCTTGGTCAATGGATGCAGAAGCAGTCCCTGATTTCCAAGCTGAAATTAATCAAACAGATTACAAAACTGATCCAGGAAGGTGTTCTCACTTCAGTTGTTGGCGAATCCTTTTCTCTTGAAGAAATCAACAGTGCAGTTCAATATGCAGAAGATTCCTCCCGAAAAGGAAAAGCATTTATTGTGATCCAGGAAGCCTGAACTTTGTTTTTTTACTCATCACGCAGCGTATTCAGAGATACAGAGAAATATTAGCGGGGTGGCCCAGCCAGCTAATATGGCTGGGTCGCATTAGCGACAAGAAGACTCTCCATACGCAATCATTATTTGTGATGCATACCATTATAAAATAGTCAGACAGGAGAAGCTAATGATGAATTCAACGTTTGACAATCATTGAGCGGTGAAGGTAATCCTTCTTGTGCCTTCGGCACCCAACCGAAAATCGGTCGGGCCACCCCTTGAATGTTCAATAATAACTTCGTGCTTTACTGCCTTTGTGTTAAAATATTACTCACGTCAGGCACAGTCTGACCTACACTTTAATATGCAGTTACAATATTAATAATCAGAGTCTCCACGTCTCTGCGTCTCCGCGGCTCTGCGTGAGACCTTTTCTTTTTACTGCATTAATTTTGCACGCCGACATGACGATCAAATTTCTTTTCCAGTTTTCGGACCGCTTTTCTGACTTCCTTTTTCTCATTATTCTGAGAAACCTGATATTCCCGAACCCCAATCCATTGATAGAGCCCTAACCCGAACACACCAGAGAGGAACAACATGCTATCTGTTCCTGAAGAGATATTTTTTCCAGCAACGATTCCTATCATGAATGAGCTGACAACAAGCAATGCAGTTGTGCTGAACATGAACTGAACGAAATTTTTAACAACTCTGATACTTTTTTTCAGGGTGTGATTCATCACCTGAACTCCTCTGTTTGATTCTATTTTTATATAACTCGTAAGGTCTTCTGTGCAGACCCTACTAAATATGTATCCCTTAAAAGGATCATACAGGGAAACTCTAGGTCAAAAACGAGATTCCGTCAAAATGCTTTTTTGTTTGGATTGCCGATCCCGAACAAAAATCGCTATGATTGATCATTATTAGTATAAGCTGTTATTCTATATGCATAATTGGTTATACAATCGGTACAACCGGTTAAATTAAGTCTCGAAACCTGAGGATTGTTTGCCCGGATTTGACCTTATTTTTACGAAACGACAGGAGAGAATTGCGTGAAAATCGCATTGGCACAATTGAATCCCATCATTGGTGACCTGGAAGGGAACCTGAAACTGGTTAAAGAAGCAGCTAAAGAAGCTTCTCGCCTCGGAGCAGATCTACTGGTGACTCCTGAAATGATTGTTTGTGGTTACCCGCCGAAAGACCTTCTCCTTCGTGAAGGTTTTATTGATCGGTGTGATCAATCGGTTGAAGAACTGGCAAAAGAGATTCCTTATAATTTGGGAGTTTTGATCGGGCATCCCACATTTATCAATCAGGAAAGTGGTCGCCCCGGCAACGGTGCCAGCTTGATATATCAGGGTCAAATTCAGAAAACAATTACCAAAGCCCTTCTACCTAATTACGATGTTTTTGATGAACGACGTTATTTTCAGGCTTCCACGAATATTGAGGTCATTGAATTTCAAGGAAAGAAACTGGGCGTTCATATTTGTGAAGATGCATGGTGGGGAGATGAATCGACCCATTATCACAATAACCCCACCCGATTTCCAAACCCGATAGAAGAACTTGCGAAACAAGAAGCGGAAATTCTGATCAATCTTTCAGCCAGTCCATTTGAAATTGCAAAGAAAGACCGACGAACCGAAATTGCGAGTCGGCATGCAAAAGAATTCGGGCTTCCTTTTCTTTTTGTGAATCAGGTTGGCGGTAATGATGATCTTGTTTTTGACGGGCATAGTTTGATTGTTAATTCTGAAGGTGAACTGGCTCATTTGCTCGATGGGTTTAAATCGGAAATTAAAATTGTCGATTTAAATGAACCTCTCGTAAAAGTGGTTCCTGAGAAATCTGTCCATGAAGGAATGCTTCTTGATGCCCTTGTTCTCGGCTTGAAAGATTACATGCAAAAATGTGGTTTTACCGATTGTGTTCTCGGGCTTTCTGGTGGGATCGACAGTGCATTGGCTTGTTATATTGCAGCAAAAGCAATTGGCCCGAAACATGTCCATGCCCTTCTCATGCCGAGTAGATATTCAAGCGATCATAGTGTGGATGATGGCGTTAAACTGGCCAAAAACATGGGGCTTGATTACGAAATTATCTCAATTGATCAGGTCCATAAAGCTTATGAATTGACGGAAGTGATTCAGGACGATCTGAAAAAACATCCTTCAGGGTTAGGTGACCAGAATTTGCAAGCAAGAATTCGTGGCGCAATGGTGATGGTTCGTAGTAATACACATGGCTGGATAGCGCTTGCAACTGGAAATAAAAGTGAATTAGCGGTTGGATACTGCACTCTTTATGGAGACATGGCAGGCGGGTTTGCAGTTCTTTGTGATGTTTATAAACGAGATGTTTATGCAGTTTCCCGATACATCAATCAGGTAATTGAAAAGAAAGAAGTCATTCCGAACAATATTATTGAGAAAGCCCCGAGTGCAGAACTTGCCCCGGATCAGTTTGATCAGGATGTTTTACCGGAGTATGATTTGTTGGATGCCATCCTGGAAGGTCTGATTGAAAAAGAACTTTCTGCAAAAACTTTAAGCCAGACTTATCCTGAAGAAATAGTCCGCTGGGTGGCTACGAAACTTGATCGCAACGAATTCAAGCGACGACAAATGCCTCCGGGAATTAAACTTTCCCAGCGGGCTTTTGGGAGTGGCCGGCGAATGCCGATGGCTGCAAGATTTGAATTCCTGTAAGTAGATAATTTCGCTTGTGTTCTTATTTTAAATGGAAGTCAGCTTCCCCACACGATTTTCCATTAATCTGAATTTCTATTTTGTGCTCTCCCGGATAAATCTTCTTTGTGGTCATCTCTCTCAAAGGATGTTTTTTTTCAAGATGGATCACATCTCCTTTTTTTACATCCAATTTTTTCAGTTTGAAAACTTTAGGCTGAAGCTTGCCGGCATGTGTTTGAAAATGAACCAGATAATCAATCAAAAGCTTCTCTTTTTTATTCGAATCCAACTGAAATGAAAACTCAAGCGTTTCTCCAACCTGAATTTTTTTCTTCCTGATTTTCAATTGGCTGACATTCACACCCGGACTGGAAGAATACCCCAGCAGTTTGAGTGCACCTGCATTCCCTTTTTTGACTAAGGTTCTGAGTGAATGATTGATGATAAAGTCCATCTCTTTAGTACCTTGTCTGTTTTCTTTCTTCCATTTTTTTAATGTCTTCAGAACCAGAGATGAATCCTGTTTGGAAATATCATTAAGAGTGTTAGCAACAGATCGCGTGACAAACCGGGTTTGATCGTGATGAAGCTGATCAAGGTTTTCAATGATTCTATCAAACGGAACACCCACTTTTTGCCCCCAGGGAAGATTAGGCCGGATTCCCTCGGAAGCCAATCTCCTGACATGATAATGATCATGCTTTGCCCAATGAGCGGTCTTTTTTAAAGTCTCTTCTGGAAAGGAAATCAAAAATGGACGAATTGCATATTCCACGGAAAACCTTTTGGTCAACTCTTCCAGTGCATTCAATGAAAAGCTCAAATCTTTACGATTGCATCCATAAAGGGCCACAAAATGAGAAAGGGGAGCGAATATAAAATCGCCAAAATCATCATCTGTTTTTT
>JAJRVU010000091.1 GCA_024277145.1 Planctomycetota bacterium | reverse complement strand
GTACGCTTCACAAATTATCTGCAGAAACAACACAGGAAGAACTCCTGAAACTGATTAAAGAGTGCAATGAAGATTCTGACATACACGGAATTCTGTGCCAGCTTCCTCTCCCTGACCAGATTGATCAGAAAGCTATTCTGGATGCAGTGACCCCCTTAAAAGATGTTGATGCTTTTCATCCTGAAAATGTTGGGCTGATTGTGCAGGAAAGGCCTCGATTTGTTCCCTGTACTCCTTATGGGGTTCAGGAATTGATTGTTCGATCAGGCACAAAAACGGAAGGGGCCCATGCAGTGATTATTGGAAGGAGTGAAATGGTTGGAAAGCCGATGGCTTCGCTGTTGATGGCTAAAGGAAAAGCAGCCAACGCAACTGTTACGGTTTGTCATAGCCGAACCAAAAACTTGAAAGAAATTGTTCTCACTGCAGATATCATCATCGCAGCAATCGGATCACCAAAATTCATTACTGCAGATATGGTGAAGCCGGGAGCAGTCGTGATTGATGTTGGAACGAACCGGGTTGATAAAAAACTGGTGGGTGATGTCGATTTTGACGCGGTTTCAGAAGTCGCTTCTGCGATTACTCCTGTTCCGGGTGGAGTTGGCCCGATGACAATTACAATGCTTCTTAAAAATACCCTCACCGCAGCAAAGATTGCAGCCGGATAAAATGAATAGAATCGTCTCTGCGTTCCTGTGAATGTGTGTGGTGAAAATAACCGTACTATTCAGAATTGGTGTTAGATTCTTTATCTGGAATTTCTTCTGTTGTTTCCGTTTCTTCGTTCGGTTTTTTTCTCGATTTGAACCGAGGTTCTTTTCCCTGTAGTAACCTGACAATATTTGACCGATGCCTGAGAATAATTAACGCTGGCACAAGAATACTAAAACACGTCAGACTCCAGTTCGTTTCAGAAAAAGGATTTCCTTCCAACATAAAAATGCGAACTACTGCAAAAGTGGAAGATGCCAGTATTTAACTGAGGGAAACAATTCTGAAAACAAGAAAGCTTAAGAAAAACATTCCTACAGCAGAAAGGGTTGCCCAGGGACCTAGAACCAGAATGACTCCCAGGGCCGTTGCAACTCCTTTTCCCCATTTAAATTTGAGCCAGACTGGGAACATGTGCCCGACAACTGCAGCCAACCCACAAGCAACCTGGACATGATTAAACAGTGACGAATCCGTATTGATGAATAAAGAAGGAAGCAAAAGTACGGGCAATAAGCCTTTTAATGCATCAAGAACAAGGACCAATATGCCCCATTTTGCCCCAAGGACTCTCGCAATATTTGTTGCACCGATATTTCCACTTCCCTGGGATCGAATATCCATCCCTGCAAAAAAACGTGCGACAAGGTATCCGAATGGAATGGTTCCTGACAAATAGGCAAGGAATACTGTGATTGCTGCTGACATTCCGATTTTCTCTATATGAATTATTTATTTTAATGCTTTACAGGCAGAACGGATCCGGGTTTTTATTTGATTTCTTTTGCCATGTTCATCGATCCGGTCTGAATAAGTTTGGATTCTGAAACAGAGTTCTATAGTATTGAATTCAGGGCCAGATGAGCAAGTTCCCACAGTTCATTATATTCTTTCTATTTCTTATTAAATGAATAATAACGGGCTCTTTACCAGTAGGGGAGAAATTATATTGTCGGTCTCATTTTCAACAAAAGAACTCATCCAGTTTGTTCAAACTCGATTTGAAGCACTTGCTGACCCGGAAAAAGCCATCCCGATGGCTAAATACATGAAAACGGAAATGCCATTTTATGGGATCCAGAAAACCGAACGTAATCTGGTCAACCGGGAATTGAAAAAACAGTATCGCCCGAAAGACCGACGACAATACAATACGATTATTAAAGCCCTCTGGAAACTGCCTCACCGGGAAGAAAAATATACTGCGATTCAATATGCAAAACAAACAGACGAATTTATCAACTCAGAATCATTTTCTATATTTGAATTAATGATCAGGCAAGGACAGTGGTGGGATTTTGTGGACGACATTGCCATCAGGTTGGTCGGTCGTATGCTTTTTAAAGAGAGAAAAAAGATGAAAATGATCCTGGATCGATGGATAGTTGATGATGATCTCTGGATCAGACGGTCAGCAATCATTTCTCAAATTTTGCATAAAGACCAGACAGACGAAGAGCAACTTTTTCGTTATTGCCTGAAATGTATTCATGAACAAGATTTTTTTATCAGGAAAGCAATCGGCTGGGCTTTGAGAGATTACAGCAAAACAAATGAAAAACCGGTGAGAGAATTTCTGATTAATAATCGAGATCAGCTTTCCGGCCTCAGTTTTCGAGAAGGTTCAAAATATGTTACGGGGATTAATTAGAAACCGCCCATTCGATTCCTTCAAATTATTTAATATTCAAGGTCATTCTCATGGTTCTTCATATTGATATGGATGCATATTATGCATCGGTCGAAGAGAGGGAATTTCCTGAATATCAAAATAAGCCCCTGATTATAGGAGGCTCTTCAGATGGTCGCGGAGTTGTGTCGACGGCCAATTATATTGCGCGAAAATTTGGTGTTCATTCTGCGATGCCTGCAGCGACTGCCAAAAAACTCTGCCCCAATGGGATTTTTATATCCCCTCGAATTGGATATTACGCAGAGGTTTCCAAACAAATTCGTGAAATATTTAAACGATACACGCCTTTGATTGAGCCGCTTTCGCTTGATGAAGCTTTTCTGGATGTGGAAGGGAGTATTCCCCTATTCGGGTCAGAAGAAACCATCGGGAGGAAAATTCAAAGCGAAATACAGGGTGAACTCAATTTATCTGCCTCTGTGGGAATGGCCCCGAACAAATTTCTTGCAAAAATTGCCAGCGATCTGAAAAAGCCAAAAGGGTTTGTTGTCGTTTTAGAAAATGAAATTCAGTCATTTTTAGATCCCCTTCCCGTTTCTCGTATATGGGGGGTTGGAAGAGTAGGAAATCAGAAGTTGCAAAAAATTGGTGTTCGCACCATTGAGGACTTGAGGAACACCCCAGTTGAAATTTTGAAAAATCAATTTGGAAATCATGGTGAAAAACTTTGGCAACTTGCGCAGGGGATTGATTCCCGGAAAGTCATTCCTGACCATGAAGCAAAAACGATTTCTCATGAAATGACTTTTTCAAAAGATGTCAGTGATATGGAAGTTCTGCGTTCCTGTTTAATGGATTTAACCGAACAAGTGGGGCAACGATTAAGAAGACATCATTATTTTGGAAAAACTATCATGCTTAAAATTCGGTATGATGACTTTCATACCATTACAAGGTCTCACACTCTAGGTGGATCAACTCATTCAACGCAGGATATCTGGGATAACGCAGATTATCTATTAAGAAACAAGCTTCCTTCCCGCGCATTGTCAATACGCCTGATAGGGGTTGGCGTTTCCGGTCTGACCCATTCCCATGAAGTTCAAATGAGTTTGTTTGATGGCAAAAAGAAACCCCGGAAAAATATTGATGAGCTAACAGATAAAATTCGTGACCAGTTTGGATCATCTGCCATCAGCAGGGGAATCTCACTCAATGCATTGTCGAAAAAACGAAAACCGATTGCAGACCCACCCCCTGATGAATTAAGGGAATAAGCAATGCTTTTCTCACACCAGTTCCGGAAGATCTGTTCGATTGCAGTTTTTAATTAAAGGGCATTCCTGACATTTTGGTCTTCGTGCGATACAAATCTGCCTGCCATGATGCACAAGCCGATGTGACCAGTTGATCCATTCTTTTTTTGGAATAATTTCCATCAGTTCCCGTTCAACAATTTCAGGATTTTTTGTCTCCGTAACGCCGATCAGGTGACAAATCCTTTTGACATGCGTATCAACAACAACGCCGGAGGGAATTTCAAATGCGGTTCCCAGAACAACATTTGCTGTTTTTCTTCCGACTCCTGCAAGTTTTGTAAGCTCTTCGAGAGTTTGTGGAACTTCACCGTCAAATTCATCAACAAGGGACTTCGCCATTTTTCTGATGTTTGTCGATTTTGCCCGAAAGAATCCAAGTGAATGAATGATTTTCTCAACACTTTTTTGAGGAGCTTTCGCCAGTTCAAACGCAGAAGGATATTTTTTGTATAAATTCGGCGTGACGGAATTCACACGTTCATCTGTGCATTGGGCAGAAAGAATGGTCGAAACCAGAAGCTGAAAAGGGGAATCATGAATTAAAGCACATTCTGCTTTTGGGTATTTTTTGGCTAAACCTTTTGCAATTCTGCCAGCCTGTTTTTTCTTGTCATCCAGATTGATGACTGATTTATTACTGGTCGTTTTTTTTGCGGCTGTTTTCTTTACCGGTTTCTTCACAGGCTTTTTTTTGGTAGCAGCCTTCCGATAAGAAACTTTTTTGGCTCCCTTTTTTTTTACGGAAGTTTTTGCCTTGGATTGTTTTGCCGATTTTTTCTTAGCCATTTGTTTTCTTTTATAATTTAACAGGGGAATTGCCCTGTAACGTGTTAGATGCATCAATGATTCGTTAAACTTCAACAAAGAGTAAACGAAATCTCCCAGGATATCCACGATATGAATGAAGAAATATTGGAGCCATACTCTGATCTTTACATTGAAGGGATCAGGCTGTTTAACGAGGAAGAATTTTTCGAATGCCATGACGTTCTGGAAGAATACTGGGCTGGGGTGACTTCAGGGACAGCCACTTTTTATCAGGGGCTGATCCAGGCTGCAGTTGCCCTTTTTCATTTTGGAAATGAGAATTTCGGAGGTGCCAGAAAAATGTACCTGACTTCCAGCAAGTATCTGGAGAAATACACCCCTTATTTTGAAGGGATTTGTGTTGAGCAGTTCCTGATAGATATGAAACACTGTTTTCAGGAATTGCTGGATGCAAAA
The DNA here is from genome assembly GCA_024277145.1 of Planctomycetota bacterium. GTDB lineage: Bacteria > Planctomycetota > Planctomycetia > Planctomycetales > Planctomycetaceae > JAJRVU01. The sequence goes on along the minus strand of JAJRVU010000091.1, from coordinate 11,089 downwards.
GATGTCTATCCGACAGATATTGAGCTTCAAGACGAACGAGTTCCTAAAATTCAATTCCCAGTTTTCCCTGAATGACTGGAAGAAGTATCGAATTGCACTACAATGGATCGCATTACGCTTATTTGTGATTGGAATAGATATTATTTCAATCCATAACAATAACGAATAACCACCATTACTTGAAAACCATTACTTAAGAAACAGTGACTGGAACTTATCTCAATAATGAATAAGAAAACAGAAAACCATAAAATTGATCAACCTCGTATTGAACGGGCTGTTCGGGAAATCTTGTCCGCGATTGGAGAGGATCCTGATCGTTCCAGTTTGCAGGAAACCCCTGCAAGAGTTGCCCGGATGTATGCAGAACTATTTTCCGGAATGAATGATGACCCCGGCAGGCATCTCAAAAAAGTGTTTGAAGAAGCTTATGACGAGCTTGTCCTTGTCAGGGACATTTCTTTTAACAGTATGTGTGAACATCATCTTCTTCCGTTCATGGGTGTTGCCCACGTAGGTTATATTCCCAAAGGAAAAATCACCGGCTTGAGTAAACTGGCACGCGTGGTTGAAGATGTATCACATCGACCGCAAGTGCAGGAAAGAATGACTCACCACATTGCAGATCTTGTTGCACAAGAACTTGACGCAAAAGGGGTGATTGTTGTTGTGGAAGCAACCCATACTTGCATGACTATTCGTGGGGTGCGAAAACCGGGAAGCATTACTGTGACCAGTGCAGTTCGAGGATTATTTAAAGATAATCAATCCAGCAGGGCAGAGGCGATGTCATTGATTCAAAGAAATCCAAACGTTTAAGTTTGACTTGGTGCAATCCCGAATCATCATAATTGTTAACCTATCCTGCTTCTTTAGAGAATCATTAACTTCGGATCTGAAATGCTTGCTCAATCTACATTACAATTAATACTGGGAATCAGCCTGATGTGGACTTTCATGCCGCGAAAAGAGGTGACGCTCGGTTTTTTTCGAATTCAAATGCTTCTGGTTTTGGGATTAAGCGTTGTTGTTTGTGTGACATCCGATCAATTATCGCCACAGAATGCAGAACAAATCTCAATTTTGTCTCCATCAATATCGTTCATTCTTGCAATTTCAATAGGAGTTATCGCTTACATTGGGTCTGTTTTCTGGACGTTAGGCAGCCGAAAGCTTGGTGATCTCAGCATCTATCTGGTTACCATTATCAGCTTGCTTCTTCTTTCCCTCTCAACACATTCTGTTGAAGAATTGAAAATCTGGGGGGGGCAAATATCGCTCCTTTCGAGTATTACTTCTTCTGCAGTAGTTGGTGCAGCGATGACAGGAATGCTACTGGGGCATTGGTACTTAACAGCGCCCACCATGTCGACCAAACCTCTTCATCAATTAAATCTCTATTTAGGAATTGCCTGCCTGCTTCATTTCATGGTTTCCGTGTCAGGGTTTTTTCAATTGGATTTCAGCACGCTCGATTCGACGCAATGGACATGGTTAAGCTTGAAATGGATTTCCGGGATTATTGGTCCTCTCGTTTGTGTTTTTATGGTTTGGCAGATTTTAAAATTGAAAAACACGCAATCTGCTACGGGAGTTTTGTTCGTAGCCGTCATTTTGACATTAATTGGCGAACTATCCGGTTTGTTGCTTTATGAAGAATTGGGTTTTGCAGTATAATTTCAAGCGAAGGATGTTATGCGGTATGGTATTTTGCAATATGGTCTATTCAAGTGATCTACCCTTTTTTTAACCAAAAACTAAACACAAGAGAAAAATATGCGATTAGTATTTTCCTGTCCATCCTGCCAGGGAGTTGTTCTGTTGCAGGATGTGGAGAAACAATCAGAAATCTGTTGCAATTATTGCTCATGGAAAAAAGAGATTCCAGCAGAGAAAATTGTAAATGAGAAACCGCAATCCTGCCTGGTTTGTGGGTGTGATGATTTGTGGCGACAGAAAGATTTTCCTGTTGCGTTGGGGCTGACAATGGTTGGTTTGGGAATTCTGATCAGCACCATTTTCTATGCCTATTACAGACCAGAACTTGCGCTCGGCGTTCTCATGATATTTGCGCTGATTGACATGGCTCTCTATTTCTTCATGAAAGATGTCCTGGTTTGTTATCGCTGTGCTTCGCGTCATCGAAGTGATCCGATTAACGACGATGATCCTGCGTTTGACCTGGAGGTTGCGGAACGATATCGCCAACAGGCAATTAAAGAAAATCAGATCACATCTCAAAACCCATCGCCGTAAGCCAGAACAAAATTCCATCTATACTGGTTATTCTGATTATAACGTTGAATTTTCAGGCAAGTCGGTTCTTTCTCTTGTGAAATCGTGATTGCTGATCTCCCGGTTTCTTGTCTCTGCCAACTCACCTGCCGTATAATGGTTATTGAATCTGTTTTTTTATTCCCAGTCGAATCAGATAATTAGCCAATGAACTTCTAAAATATCTGCAAGTTCCGGGACCGCTTACAAATTATTATTCTATCCAAGAGGAAGATGTGGACGAACAACAACGACGCATCACTGAAGATCTGAATGGGGTATTTCGAGGAAGAATTTCCTGCGATTCGCTCACACTTTCTGTCTATTCCTCAGATGCATCACTTTACCAGATTAAACCGTTAGGAGTTGCCTTCCCCCGGGATGCAAATGATGTCTCCACGCTCGCGCAATATTCTCAGGAACAAGACATTCCGTTAGTTGCCCGTGGTGCAGGAAGTGGAGTTGTCGGCGGAGCAATTGGAAAAGGAATTATCGTTGATTTTTCCCGATACATGAGGCATATCGAATCGATTGGTTCGGAAACCGTGACTGTTCAACCGGGAGTAGTTCTTAACGATTTGAATCGGGAATTAAAAAAACAGGGACGATATTTTGCACCTGATCCCTCTGGTGCCAATGTCACAACCATTGGAGGAATGATTGCAACCGATGCAGCAGGTTCCCATGCCATTCGCGTTGGATCGACCAGGGACCATGTTCTCAGCATTGATACTGTTCTGGCGGGTGGAATTCAAGAAACATTTGGAGCAGAGTCTCTGGACATCCTGAAAGCTCCACCTGAGTCTGGTGATCAGTCAAACCTGAATGTTAAACGGAATATTCTAAGCAGGCTTAATGGGCTATTGGTCGAAAATAGGGATTTAATCCGGGAAAAACAGCCTTTGGATTTAAGGAACTGCTGCGGTTATTCTTTGCGTGGAGTTCTTAGAAACGACAAGTTGCTGTTACCCCGGCTATTGATTGGTTCAGAAGGAACTCTCGGGTTATTTACATCTGCTGTTCTGCATACTTCCCTTCTTCCGGAGTATCGTGGAATTGTGATTGTTCTTTTCGGGCAAACGGAATCTGCTTTCAAATGTGTTAAAAGCATTACTCTTCAGCAACCTTCCGCGTGTGATTTATTGGATCGTCGGTTACTGTCTTTAGCTCGTGATGCGAACAAAAAATTCTCGAAGATGATCTCTCCTTCAGCAGAAGCTGCTTTAATTATTGAACATACAGGATTAAGTGAAAAGGAAGTCAAAGAACGTATTGCGAATACGGTCACTTCTATCCATGATATTGATTCAAAAGCAATTGTTGCAGCCGAAGGATATACACCTGAAGAAGTTGATTTTCTCTGGTCTCTTCCTGCTCGGGTTGTTCCTCGACTGGCTCAATTGAAAGGGGAATCTCGTCCGCTTCCTTTTGTTGAAGGAATTGCAGTTCACCCGGAAAATGTTCATGAATTCCTGATGCAATCACAGAAGGTTTTGCAGAAACATCAAATCACCGCTTCACTTTATGCGCATGTTGCATCCGGTCAATTGCATATCAGGCCATTTTTACCTCTGCCAACGGTTAACACATCATCACAATTGGAAGACATTTCCCGCGATCTTTATCAATTGGTTTTCTCCATGAATGGAACCATCAGTGGAGAACATGGCGATGGACTGGCGAGGACTGCATTTATTCGTTCCCAGTATGGACCACTTTATAAAGCCTTCCAGCAGATAAAAGATATCTTTGATCCTCATAACCTGATGAATCCTGGAAAAATTATCAGCGATGATGCAAGAATCACCGTCAGGAACCTGCGACCTCACCCTCAACAAATTCCTGAACCAGTAACTGAAGTTGTCTCTTTGCAATTACAGTGGAAACCTGAAATATTATCCCAGGAAGCTGGCTCTTGCAATGGATGTGCAGACTGTAAAACTGTCGAACATTTTCATCGAATGTGTCCGTTTTTCCGGATTAATCATTCCGAAGAATCGAGTCCACGTTCAAAAGCAAATTTGTTCAGAAGTTATTTTTCTGGTGAACTCAAACCGGATGAGGTCTCTTCACAAGAAGCGATGCGGCTGGCTGATCTCTGTTTCAATTGCAAGCAATGTGAACTGGAATGCCCGTCAAAGGTCAACATTCCACAAATGGTGCTGGAACTGAAAGCCAATTATGTTCGATCTAATGGATTATCCAAGACAAACTGGCTGCTTTCCAGGGCTCACTCTTTTGGAAATCTGGGAAGCTCTTTTTCCATGTTATCCAATTGGATGATTTCTAATCCTCTTGCAAGATGGGGGATGCAAAAACTGATTGGAATTGCCCAGCAGAGAAAACTGCCACGGTATGCAAAACGGTCCTTCATCAAGCAAGTCGATAAAAAACATCTGGTTCCACCGAAGTTGTCAGATAATAAAAAAACAGTTGTCTATTTTGTGGGTGATTATGCCAATTATCATGACCCCGAATTAGCAAAAGCATTTATGGCGATCATGGAAAAGCAGGGAATCCATGTTTATATTCCGCCCAAGCAACTAGGCTCTGCGATGGCAATGATTTCTGCAGGAGATTTAGAGACAGCAAAAGAAGTAGCTGAACAGAATATTCGAGAATTGTCCGATGTTGCACGTGAAGGTTTTCCCATTATTTGTACAGAACCAACCGTTGCTTTATGCCTGAAACAGGAATATCCCATGATCACAGATCACCCGGATGTTCAAACGGTTGCAGACCAGGTAATAGAAGCAGGGGATTATCTCCAGAAGTTGCATCTTAAAAATGAATTAAGCCTCGATTTTAGGCCTATAAATCACAATACCGGCTACCACACACCCTGCCATCTGAAGGCATTAGGGAAAGGGCGACCATTATTTCAGCTTCTCTCTTTGATTCCTGAACTCAAGGTGAATACAATAGATAAAGGATGTTCAGGGATGGCAGGAGCCTATGGACTTTCACAACAGAATTTCCGTTCATCCATTCGGATTGGGTGGGGGCTTATTTCTGAAATGAGAACCTCCGATTACAATTTTGGCATTACGGAATGTTGCAGTTGTAAAATTCAGATGGAACAAGGAACAACCAAGCCGACTGTTAATCCGTTAAAACTACTGGCACTTTCCTATGGGTTAATGCCGGAGATTGAAAATAAACTAAAACCGAATTTGGAAAGACTGATCGTTTCATGAAACAAACTGTAAAATTATTTGCTCAGGCAAAAGATCTTGCAGGTTCCGAGAGCATTGAAATTCAAACTGAAGAACAGACGACCGTAGCCCGGTTCAGGGAATTACTTTCAGAACAGTATCCCAGCCTTCAAGCGATCGTGCCTCATTTATTGATTGCTATCGACATGAACTATGTTTCAGATGATTTCCTGATCAATCCTGAATCCGAAATTGCCTGTTTTCCTCCGGTTAGCGGGGGCTAGAGACAATTTTCGGTTCGCAGTTTTGAACTTATGCAGTTTTGAACTTATTAAGTGTAACGCTAAATAACTGAAAGTGTAGGGTCTGCTGTGCAGACCACTGAATCATTATTAACATACAATTTTCGGTCTGCACAGCAGACCTTACTATTCAAACCGTATTTACCTTTTCGAATATATTTCAAGATGAACCAAGAAAACAAAAAAGATATAACTGAAATCACGCACGATAAAATTGATTATCAACAATTAACGGAAGATATTCGATCCAATCAGGCAGGGGCTGCCATCCTGTTTCTCGGAACCGTTCGTGAATTTACAAAAGGTCAGCAGACAACTGCTTTAGATTATGAAGCATATCCGGAAATGGCGATTGCTCAAATGAAGGAATTGATCAAGCAAGCCAGAGAAAAATGGCCTGTGATCCATGCAGGAATTATCCACAGGCTGGGACATCTGGAATTGGGAGAAATTTCGGTTGCAGTTGCAATAAGCACGCCGCACAGAGGTGATTCTTTTGAAGCAGGACAGTTCCTGATTGATCAACTTAAAATTCACGTACCTGTCTGGAAAAAAGAAAACTGGAGCGATGGAACAACTGAATGGGTTCACCCAACAGGTGAAGATACTGTTCCAACAAAATAGAGATTATAATAATTATCCATTAAGTATTGAACAATGACTCAACAAAGAAACAATTTTCAAGCTGATCCCTTATCTGTATTGACAGATACGTTCGGCCGTTTACATAACAATTTGCGAATCAGTATTACTGATCGTTGCAACTTGCGGTGCACCTATTGCATGCCCGAAGAAAATGTCAACTATCTGGATCGGGCTGAAATTCTGAGTTATGAAGAGATTGTTAAATTTATTCGAATTGTTTCAAAACTTGGCGTGAACAAAATTCGTTTAACGGGTGGAGAACCTCTTGTCAGGCAGAACGTTCACGAATTAATCACTCAAATTAACCAGATTGAAGATGTTGAAGATCTCGGACTCACAACAAACGGAATCCTCCTGGAAAGTCTTGCAGAAGATTTATACAAGGCTGGTTTAAGACGAATCAACGTCAGCATGGATACATTAAGTGAGGAGACTTTTAAGAAACTGACACGGAGGGAAGGTCTTGATAAAGTCATCGCTGGAATCAAAAAGGCTCAGGATGTTGGTTTTGATCCGATAAAAATCAATGCACTTTCTATACGAGGAATTACAGAAGAGACTCTTGTTGATCTTGCGGATTTTTCCAGGGAAACAGGAATTGAAGTCCGTTTTATCGAATTCATGCCTTTGGATGCAGATAACGAATGGGAGAGAGACAAAGTTTTCTTTGCTGCTGAAATTATCGAGACTCTTTCTAAAGAAATCATGCCTCTGGTTCCGGTCCAAACGGAAAAAACTTCTCCCTCCACCAGTTATGAATTTAAAGATGGAATTGGAAAAATTGGAATCATTGCATCGGTCAGTCGCCCCTTCTGTGAAAACTGCAATCGGTTCAGATTGACAGCTGACGGAAAACTGAGAAATTGCCTGTTCAGCATGGAAGAGACCGATATCAAATCGGCTTTGCGAAATCCACAATTCAATGAAGAGGAATTACTTGATCAAATTCGTTCTAGTATCCAGTCTAAAAACGCAGGGCATGCAATCAACACGGCTCAATTTATCCAACCTGATCGCCCGATGAATTCGATTGGTGGATGAAAGTGGTCTGTCATGCCTGATCTGAAATCGATTTATCTCGATAATGCTGCCACGAGTTACCCCAAGCCGGAAACCGTTTATTCTGCCGTCGATAATTATTATCGAAATCTGGGTGCTCCTGCAGGACGAAGTGCCTATTCACAGGCAACGCGGGTTCAACATTTAATCAATCAAAGCAGATTACGAGTTGCCAATTTTTTCAATGCGGAATTTCCCGATAGAATCATTTTTACTTTTAATGGTACCGATTCCCTGAACCTGGCGATTCATGGCTTGCTGGAAAAAGGTGACCATGCCATCACAACGATGGCGGAACACAATTCCGTTTTACGTCCGCTAAGAAACCTTGAGACCTGTCAAAAGATTACAGTCACTCGAATTCCGTGTGATACCAGCGGTCGAATTGATCCTGCAGATATTAAAAAAGCCATCATTCCGGGAAAAACAAAACTGATTGCAGTCACACATGCTTCCAATGTGACGGGAACAATCCAACCCATACAAGAAATTATTGAAATTGCTCATCAAAATAATGTTATCGTTCTGGTTGATGCAGCCCAGTCTGCGGGGCATCTTCCCATTGATGTTCAGGAATTGGGAATTGATCTTCTTGCAACTGCTGGCCACAAAGGATTACTGGGACCACTCGGCACCGGATTACTTTACATCCGCCCGGGACTCGAAGAACAGATCAAATCGATTCGTCAGGGGGGAACAGGTTCGCAAAGTGAAAATGATTTGCAACCGGAAATTCTGCCTGATAAATATGAATCGGGAAATCTGAATGCAGGCGGGATCATAGGCTTGGGTGAAGGGATTGCATTTTTACAGGAAAAAGGACTGGACCAACTCCGCGAAAAGGAAATTGGTCTTACAAAAATGTTTATAAATGGACTGGAACCATTGCCGGGACTGAATATATTTGGACCGGAAAATCCTCGGGATCGGCTGGGAGTCATCAGCCTGACTCTGGAAGGAATGGATCCGCAGGATCTGGCAGCCATCCTTGATGATTCTTATGGAATTTGCTCCCGCGCAGGATTTCATTGTGCCCCTGAAATTCATCAACAAATCGGGACTTCAGATTCTGGCGGAACCCTTAGATTGAGTATCGGACATTTCACACTTGAAGAAGAAATCCAAAAGACCATTGATGCATTCAATGAAATTTGTACAGGGTAAAATGACACTTGCTAAAATCGTTTCCGGTGGTCAAACCGGTGTTGACCGGGCTGCATTGGACGTTGCGATAATCCAGGGAATTCCATGTGGTGGCTGGTGTCCTGCAGGTCGCCGGGCAGAAGATGGGCCAATTTCTCTGCATTATCCGCTTACTGAAACAGAATCCAAAAAATATCCCAAAAGAACTTCCTTGAATGTCAGGGATTCCGATGGAACGTTAATCCTCACTGGTGGAGAACCAGTCGGTGGAACCTTGTTGACCAGAAATCTGGCTATGAAACAGGAAAAGCCTTTTTTGGTGGTCGAAATGCCGGGACTGAAGGATCTTCAAAAAACAAGGAACTGGATTATCGACAATCAAATCAAAGTTTTGAACGTTGCGGGTCCTAGAGAATCCTCTGATAAAAAAATCTATCAACTGGCTACAGATTTTATGGTAAAATTATTACAATCCTCTGATCAATAATGACAATACGCTTAAATACTGATTAAAAGAAACAGATAAAAACATGAGTCAACAATACATTTTTACCATTGAAGAACTGACACGGATTTATGACGAAAAGGAAGTCCTTCACGATATCTGGCTATCTTTTTTCCCGGGGGCAAAAATTGGTGTTCTGGGAGATAATGGCTCTGGAAAAAGTACCCTCCTGAGAATCATGGCTGGAGAAGATCCTGATTTTATGGGAACTGCCCGACCTGCAAAGGGAACTAAAATTGGATACTTCCCGCAGGAGCCGAGGCTTGATCCTAAAATGACTGTTGATGAATGCATTCAAGATTCAGTCAAAGAATCCCAGGCCATTCTGGATCGATACAACGAAATTAATATGAAACTTTGCGAAGAACTTTCGCCTGAAGAAATGGAAAAAATTCTTGAAGAACAGGCTAAAGTACAGGACCAGATTGATGCAGGAAACCTGTGGGAACTCGATAGATCACTAGAACTTGCAATGGATGCAATGCGTCTTCCACCGGGGGATGCCCTTGTTAAAAATCTTTCCGGGGGAGAAATTCGACGAGTTGCTTTATGCCAATTATTATTGAAAAACCCGGACATGCTCCTGCTGGATGAACCGACGAATCATCTGGACGCAGAATCTGTTGGCTGGCTGGAAGTCTTCCTCAAAGATTTTCCGGGAACCGTGGTTGCTATCACACATGATCGTTATTTTCTTGACAACGTTGCCGGCTGGATTTTGGAACTTGATCGGGGACACGGCTTTCCTTATGAGGGAAATTACTCATCCTGGCTGGAGCAGAAACAGGATCGCCTGAAAGTGGAAGAGAAAAAAGAAACAAAGAGGCAAAAGAATCTGAAGAGGGAACTCGAATGGGTCAAAATGTCTCCCAAAGCGAGGTCAACCAAAAATAAATCTCGGTTGGATCGATATGAGAAACTCGCTTCGCAAGACTACGATGCAAGAGAAGATGCCCCCGATATCCAAATCGTTAATGGTCCTCCTTTGGGTGACCTTGTCATTCGTGCAGAAAATGTTTCCAAAGCCTTTGGAGATAAACTCCTGTTTGACAATCTGAATTTCAATCTTCCGCGTGGTGGGATTGTTGGAGTGATCGGAGCAAACGGAGCCGGGAAAACGACATTGTTTAAAATGATTATGGGACTGGAAAAGCCGGACAGTGGCGACCTTCGAGTTGGTGATACCGTCGAACTTTCCTATGTTGATCAGTCACGGGATGCTCTTGATCCTAACAAAACGGTCTATGAAGAAATTTCCGATGGACAGGATCAATTGGACCTGGGGCATGCCCATATCCATTCAAGGGCTTATGTCGGCAGGTTCAACTTTAAAGGATCGGAACAACAAAAACGGGTTGGTGAGTTATCCGGAGGAGAAAGAAACCGGGTTCATCTGGCGAAATTACTTCGCTCTGGCGGGAACATGCTTCTATTAGATGAACCGACGAATGACCTGGATGTCGATACATTACGCGCGCTGGAAGAAGCTCTTCAGAATTTCGGAGGGTGTGCTATGGTGACCAGCCATGATCGCTGGTTCCTTGACCGAGTTGCAACGCATATTCTTGCTTTTGAAGGAGACAGTAATGTCGTCTGGTTTGAAGGCAATTATAAAATGTACGAAATTCAAAGACGTGAACGACTCGGGCAGGATGCAGATCGCCCAACCAGAATTAAATACAAACCACTTCAACGGTAGTTTTTCTTGAAAAGTAGGGTCTGCTTTACAGACCAATGTTCGATGTCAAAAAACGGAGGGTGGCCTAGCCGAAACGGCTGGGTCGCGAAAGCGACAAGAAGAATCTCCATACGCATTATTTTAAAATTCGCATGTGAAAATCAGAATTATTTATTCGTCAGGCAGAGCACTAACCTACAGATTTATAAAAATAGGCCAGGCACGAGAAGCTGATGATGAATCTAACGGTTGATAAATTATTGAACGATGAAGGTAAGGCTTCTTGTGCCTTCGGCACCCAACCAAACAAGTTGGTCGGGCCACCCCT
>JAJRVU010000090.1 GCA_024277145.1 Planctomycetota bacterium | reverse complement strand
GGAACTTATGCCATCAAAGCAGAAGATCCCAAAGCCCTTCTTGAAGAACTTGTCGGAACGGACAGCCAGTTTGACTCTGATGAAGTGACCGAATTATTGCGATCCATCATTGCAGAATCGTTTGCAGATATTCTGGGAACTTCTCAAATAGCTGCATTGGACTTGGCAGCAAAGTACCGTGAACTTTCCGAACAGTTAAGAAAATCAGTTGTTGAACGAGTTGATGATGAATATGGATTGGATATCACACAGTTATTTATTGTGAATATTTCTCTTCCTGAATCTGTTGAGAAAGCGCTTGATACCCGATCCAGCATGGGTGTGATTGGTGACATGACCCAGTTCCAGCAATACCAGATGGGACAAGCGATGATGGCAGCTGCAGAAAACCCTTCAGGTGGTGGCGCCGCTGAAGGAATGGGATTGGGAATGGGTTTTGCGATGGCGAATCGGATGGTTCAATCTCCGATGATGGCTCCACAACAGGCAGGCGTTCCAATGCCTCCCCCAATTCCTGCCAGTTGGCATGTTGCAGTGGGTGGGGAAACAAAAGGTCCCTTCTCTCCGCAACAGTTAGCACAGTTTGTTACTAAAGGAAAACTCAACCCGATGAGCATGGTTTGGACATCAGGCATGCCTTCCTGGTCACCTGCGGGACAAATTCCTCAATTAGGGCAGCTCTTCAGTTCTATCGAAACTCCTCCTCCACCACCGCCTGCTTCCTAAGAATGTGAACGAACATTGTGCAAATAAATAAATTTGCAGAAGCAAGTAATGAAAATTCCTTTTAGACGGAAAAAGATAGTGGAAAAGAATTTCACGGATCACGTTGGTTCGTGAGTTCTTCTTCTCATGCGGATAAGGAGATTTAATTTCATGTCGGAGAGACCTCCTTCCATTCCTACTGAATCGGCTGCAGGTTCGACCACCAACCCGATTGGTGAATCGATTAATGATGGTAAAGGGCGGATATTCCCTTGTGATACCTGCGGTGCGGATATGGTTTTTCATATTGGCAAGCAACTGATGGCTTGCGAGTACTGCGGCTACGAAAAGAAAATTGATCTTGGTGGAGAGGTTTCCATTGAAGAGCAGGATTATCACGCCATGCTTCTTCACATCGAAGAGATCAAGGAGAAAAAAGAAAGCGAAGAGACTGAAAAAGAAGTTTCCGAACAGGATTCAGAGAATCAGGAGAATGAACTCCATTGCGAAAGTTGTGGAGCAACTGTTGTTTTCACGGGTTCACTCACCAGTAGTGAATGCCCTTATTGTGCATCACCCATTCAACGGGATGATGTTCATAAATCAAAAGATCGGATTCCAGTCGATGGCGTTCTCCCTTTTAAAATCACGAAAAAAAATGCGAAATTGAATTTAGCTCAATGGGTAAAATCTCGATGGTTTGCACCAAATGATTTTTTAAAAAAGGGAGTTGAAGGAAAGTTTAACGGGATCTATCTTCCTTATTGGACTTATGATTCAATGACAGCCACCGATTACACCGGCCAACGGGGGGAATATTATTACGTCACAGTTGGTACAGGAAAGAATCGTCGACAAGTCCGTCGAACAAGTTGGTATCCTGCGTCCGGATTTTTCCAACGTTTTTTTGATGATGTGACTGTGATGTCCAGTCATGATCTTCCACAAAAACTGGTTATCGGACTGGAACCGTGGCCATTGGATCAATGCATCCCCTTTTCTCAACAGGTGCTGGCAGGGTTTCTTGCCCGAACTTATGAAACCAGTCTTGATCAGGGATTTACAGAAGCGAAGGTCCGGATTGATTCAGCGATTGAACAAGAAGTTCGAAGCCGAATTGGCGGGGACACGCAACGGGTTACTTCCATTCACAGTCGATACGATGCAATCACTTTCAAGCATCTTCTGTTACCGCTCTGGTTGATGGTCTATCGCTACAATGACAAAGTTTATCAAATTCTGATTAACGCAGGGACAGGAGAAATTCAGGGAGAGCGTCCTTACAGTTGGGTAAAAATCATGTTTGCTGTTCTGGGAATTGCAACAGTTGGTACGGTAATAGGCCTTTTTGCAGCCGGCTCATAGATAATTGGCTAGATATAATTAAACGATCTTATTCAATTCGATTTTGTGAATTGATTATTGTTCCGTGGATTGTTTACTGTTTTGTTGATTGATTACTGTCATTCTCAGATTTCGCAACAGTTTGTTTCATGGAATCAAAAGGCGTTTTCAACATTCCCCAAAAAGATTGCCATCTTTCATCGTCAAATTCTTCCAGGCCGAATTCAATCGATTTTAAATCGGAACGCATGCGAAAAGTACGAGCCAGCCGATCCCAGATTGATAGAACAACCGAATAATTGGAATCGGTTTCCGGTTGCCAGCGTGAGTGATGAATCTTGTGCATGTCCGGCGTAACAATCAGGCATCTTAAATATTTATCCCACCGTCCGTAAGAGATATTTGAATGATGTAATTGGGTATTGATAATCAGTAGTGTGTCATAAACGATAAGATGATTGATATCCAATCCAATTAGTGGAATTAAAGCTAACCTGATTGTTGCTGAAAATACTTGTTCAACAAGATGAAATCTTGAAGTCGTTGTGACATCCATTTTGTTATCAGTATGGTGAGTTCGATGAAACCTCCAGAAAAAGGGGACAACATGATTCAAGCGATGCCAGAGATAAATCCATCCATCGAGAATTATTAACGCTACTACAAACCTGACTGTTTGAGAAATTCCAATGTTATTTAGCAAGCCGAATTGATGATTGGTTGTCCATGTTGCAATCAAAATTACTGCAGAGCTGAATAGCAATCCGATGAGTAAAGTGTTTGACAAAGAGAGCGAAATGTTTTGAATTGCATGCCAATATCTTCTCTTTCCTGCCTCAAAGAATGGCTGCCAGGATTCCCACAACCAGAGAATTATTAGCAGAATGAATGAAACTGCAAATTTATTTGAAAGTAAATCAATAATTTTTTCAGGCATGAATATTGTCTTCTCATCTTATTTTCGGATTCGTTGAAATGTACCATTGCCATACAATACAAATATCCATTCCACCGCAACCTCATTATTTCTGCTAATTTAACGCATAAATTATGTTTTATTTGAATGCAGCATATTCAAGCACCTAAAACAGGATACACACGTCCTGTTTATATGTTCGATAGCAGCAATAGGGATGATTGTGCATTATTTAAGCTTTGCGCAGTCTGGAGGATTGACACGATTTGTACCAATGATACATTGGATGAAACTTTAGGCACGAGCTCGTGAACGGAAGCTTTTCAGTTGAAAAGGACTCCACTACATTCCATCTCATTATTTCATTTTAACCCAAATTGGATAACGATCTATGAACAAAATTATCGCAACTTTCGCTGTTGTATTGACATTATCTGCCGGCAACCTGTTTGCTGATGATGGACAAGTAACTGATCTCGATGCATTCGGTCTTTCCAGCATGCAAGTCGTCTCTGACGTTCAAGGCATGGAAGTACGCGGAATGGCAACTTACACGACCGTCTACGGTTATAGCCAATCAGATTTCGGTGGTGGCAATTATGGATACCAGGGATATACTGGTGGTTCAAATAACCCAACTGGTACTCCTTCTACAGCATATGGTTTTAGTGCATCTGCCTCTGGTATTATTAACTTCGACAGCACTGGTGCTTTCAATGGAACCGCTGTTGGAAGTTTTGGTGGAACATTTGTTTTCGCACAATAATAATATTTGTTAGTTTCCTTGCCAAACAATGTGATGTGCCTTACTCATGGTAAAGAACTGAATATTAAAAAGTCTATGGAAGTAAATTAAAATTGTTTTAACAATTCAATGGAGAAACTTTTCTCTCAGGGCCATAGATCAAAAAAAGCTGCAGGTAACAATGTTATCTGCAGCTTTTTTTTGGAGATGTAAATCGTGAGGATCCTGATAGTCCAACTACCGGTAAATGTCACTTAGCTCAGATTAAGTTGCACGCCAACGAGCGTGCCATTTGCAAATTACCACAGGACATTTAAAGCTCGCAAGAGCACTAGAAAGTAATCCCGGTACTGAATGCGAGGCCGAACAAGTTTACTTCCTGGCTGCCTGCTTCAGACCTTGCAGTGATCTGTGCACCGGGAACAGCAAAGGATGTATTAATCGCGCGGGCATCTATGTCACTATCTTGATCCCATACCTGATACTCAAAGGCACAACGAATAAATGCAACTGCTGGTACACATTTCAGTTCATGAATCCATTCGACACCAGCCTGAAATTCTCCGATGACCATTTCCCCGGAATCGGTACCACCATTTGCATACTGCGCCCCTCTGGAATTTCCAAAAGGTGTAACAATACTTGTTGTGGCTGCAGCAGTTGCTTCTGCATCCCCCCAAAGGACAGAACCTCGTGCACTTGCAAATAGATTCACACCACAACCGATGGATTTGTGTAATTGCATTCCAAAGGTAATTCCTGTTCCATTAAAGACACTTTCTTCATAGGTTGACCCGGTGACAAAATCGTTTCCAATGAGCCCACTTGCCTGAAGCATTGAAGCCGTTGAAAGGCGACCATGACGAGCACCGAATGAAAATTGACCATAAACTGAATTGGTACAGAATGTACGAATTAATTCCAGATCACCTGCATAAGAACGAAATTCACTACTGGCCCCATACCCGTCCACATCTCCAAAAGCGTTTAATGGGTTAAATGAAGTATCACCTACGTTCAAATCCCACCAACGACCTACAATTCCCCAATGTCCTTTTTGTACCCCGATCCAGATACGAGGTGCAGCATATCCACCATCATCATCAAGGCCACTTGAAGTGTATCTTCTAATTAAATTTCTTCCCGTATCAAAGGTTCGGATGTCACCATTATTACCATTTCCATCAATCCAGTAAAAAACGGCTTCCACACCACCAATGAAATTGAATCCGGAATCACAAGAGTTTGATTGACAGCCATAATTCTGAGTACAGCAGTTGCTTGGACAATCTGTCTGAGTACATGTCATTGGGTCGCCGGTACAGGCACCATTATTTGAACTTGCACAGAATTCACCATTGACCAATTCTATGCCGGTAGGAGAGGGAGAGTTATCAATAATTGATATCTGACTTTCAAGCTCTGGGTATAACTCTTCGTCTGAATCTTTTTGATCAGGAAGAACAACAGTGATGTTTTCAGCTCTTAAAGCGGTCAAAAGTTTTTGTTTAGAAGCTTCAGAAAGGTCTTTAAATTCTGCCTGAGTTGTTGACCATGTTGTGGCAAGAACTGCAACAATCATCGGCACGGTCCTTAATAATTTACGGATATTCATCGATTTACACTCCATTGTAAAAAATCGTATTACATTCCAATTGATAACTTACCTGCTGACACCGGATTGATTGATCCCCTGGTTCGATGTCTGCATTTGGCACCATTATTCTGACTTAAGCATTTGCATTTGCACTTGAACCTGTGAAACAAGCATCATGTGCGGATTTGCAACATGTTCTAATGTGGCAGTGTAATTTATCGGCCGGAGCATTCGATAAATTTGGCATTACCCGATCAGCTGGAATTTTCGGAAATACCGCTAATATTTTCACAAATAGCCCATATTTCATAACCGAAACAAATCAACATAAATTCGTTTTGTCAGCATAGGTTGGCTATGGGGAATTTTATGAGTATTAATCGTGTTTATATCTTAGAAAACATGGCATATTTACTACTGCTGAACTAACTGAAACTGTTTCAGTAATCAGTATTATTACCCCATTATTAAATTTGGCTGACTCTTCTGATTATGAGGAATTTATCTATTTTGATGAAAATGCTCAATTTTCGGGGTAGGTTAAGTCGATAAAGTTTACTGATTGAAACCACTGATCCTCTACATGCATACAAAGACCTGTATTAAAACTGTTGCTAATGGCTAATTAAAATGCCAGCAAGCAGGTCTGCACGAAACCCACCATTAAAGAACGATGGAGTGATAATAATGGTGATAATAAGTGGTAGAGAAAAAGTGAAGAATTCTTCAACACAACAACAATGCAAGCTAGCCAGAATAGCTTTTGCGATCCTGCTCGTTGTCCCTTCCATAGCTATTCAAGCTGAGGATTTATCGGGAAAGGTATTTCTTAATGACCTGACTCCGGAAATGTCGGTAAAGAAAGCTGATCAACCTGAAACAGGTTCAGAACCCGTTGATAAACTATCATCTTTTGGATTATCATCTACGTTACCTGAGCAAAGCAACACAAAGTTAAAGAGTTCTTTAAAAAATAGCTTTGCTTCTGAAAGACAGGTCACCAAGCCAGGTCAACTCTGGATTCAAAATTCCGTTTTGGAGAATTCCAGTGATTCTTTTTGCGGTTTTAGAAGTCCAGTTTTATTCCCAAGCCCGATTCAGCAAAAACCAAAAGAGAGCATTACTGAAGACGATGTTGCAGGAATTCTTCAAGTTTTGAATTCTCATAAAACTCAAAAACTGGAACCTGCCTCAAAAATAGCTCTCAAACCTGTTCCGAAATCATCCAAGTCATCTGTTCCAAAATTATCTAACCAAATGATTGATGAAATCTTTTCTTCTCAATCAGGTATAATTGCAACCACAGCTTACCAGAATGAGGAAATTCCAAAGTTACCACCCGCTGACGAAGTTCCAGAATTACCAAATGCTAATCAGCAGCCTGCCAAAAAACCTTCGAGCGGAAATTCTCCCCAAAAAGCAGCTTCAGAAAAATCATCTTCCAATGGGTCAACTGCTGGCGGGTCATCTTCTGGCGGGAAATCTTATGGTGAAGCTCCTGCAGATCGTAGTTTTGATTTTCTCAGACAAGTGAGTCCGCTACTGAAGCCAGGTGAATTTCAATTTGATATTGGTTTTGCATACTCATTATTTGAAAACGATTTACCTATCTATTTAGATGGAGTACCTGACCCTGACATTGTCACGGAAGGTCGTTTGCGTCTTCGGCGAATGTTTGTTCCATTTGCATTGCGATATGGATTAACTGATCGGGTTCAGTTATTTGTCAATGCACCTGTTGGTTGGAGCAATGCAGAGTTTTCATTTCCAGGTTTTGATATATTTGATGATGTTGGTGGAATTGGGGATGTGACGGGTGGTGCAACTGTTCTACTTAGTGAGAAAGATGCAAATCAACCTGGAAAGTCTGACCTGATTGGAACCCTTGCTTTCACAGCTCCCACAGGAAATGATGCTTTTTCCACAATTGTTCAAGTACCGAATGCACAAATGGGTTCCGGGCACTGGGCAGTTGCTGCAAATTTACTCAGCATTAAAACAATTGATCCTTTAGTTGTTTTTCATGGAGGTGGGATTCGGTATCAGTTCGCGAGAGATCGAGGACCGAATAATTCTCGTGTAGAACCCGGGCTTGAATTCAATTATCAGTTTGGGGTTGGTTTCGCTGTTAATGAAAAAGTGACAATGAGTACCATCTTGCTCGGTGCCTATATTACTGAATTGGAACTAGCGGGCCGATCTCTTCCTCACTCTTCACTTGAACCAGTCCGATTGCGTTTTGCTTTAACAATGGCTCGTCCCAAGCAACGAATTCTGGAACCATTTGTAGAAATTGGATTAACTGATGACGCAAATAGTTTCAACCTCGGCTGGACTCTCACATTTAAGTAAAAATGGCAAATAAAAATTGCCTGTAAATGAACGTAGAGTAACGAATATCTTTTAAAGTACGACTGTTTCCATTCTGGAACGAAAGCTGAATCGTCATGTTTTCCAATAAAATGCCTGAGCTCTGCCATAACAGATTACGAACTATAGCCCTGACTCTTATTGCATTTACTTTCTGGACAGGAATAGCGACTGAGATTTCCGCTCAGAAACAGGGGGCACCAGTGCGAGATGCAAATCTCACGTTTCAGCGACCTGTCAGCACCTGGAAAAGCATGCGTCAGAAAAATATTGTCATGCAGAAACGGGATTTTTCCTGCGGAGCTGCTGTCCTTGCAACGATAATGCAATTCTATTGGAACGATACGATTACAGAAGAAGTGTTGATTCGTGACATGGAAAAGATGTTGACACCTGAAGAAATCAAAGAGCGAATCAAGATCGGCTTAGCGATGACAGATTTGCGAAAACTGGCTGTCAGGAATGGATATCTTTCGACCATTGGTCGGTTAAGTTTCCAGAAACTCACCAAAACAAAAATCCCTTTGATCGTCGGAATTGTTCATAATGGGTATGATCACTTTGTAATCTATCGCGGATTTGATGGTGAATGGGTTTACCTTGCTGACCCTGCTCGAGGTAACATCAGAATTCCGGTCAGTGTGTTTGTTAAAGAATGGCAGAAGAACATGGTTCTCATTGTTGCCAAAAAAGGTTCCAAGCCGAGAAAGTCATCGCCATTGGATGTAACTTATCAGGAAAAGGCTGTCGGACGAACGAATTTCCAGATGATTAAAACCCTGCCTTCCAATGTGATTCATAAACCTGCTTTTAGAGGACCGTGATTTGCTGCCCCTCTTTATTTCCAGAGAGTCATCCTGGCGTACATAAATGCGGGTGACGTAATTCTACAAATGAAAAACCTGAAAGAGTTATTTAATATTATCTCTTTTTTGCTGTCAAATATCCCACTCAAAGACTATTCTATATCTGGATATTCTTATCTTCTATTAAAAGGGGTAAAATGATGGCAACTTTCATTTCGTCAGTTCAGTTCACCGAACAGGGCATTGCAAACATTCAAGAAACGGTTAAAAGAACAAATGCAGTCAAACGATCTGCCAAGGCAATGGGGGTCAAAGTAAAAGATGTTTACTGGACTCTCGGATTAGCAGACGGGGTCATTATCTTCACCGCTGACGACGATGAGTCTGCAACCGCTTTCATGCTTAATATCGGATCAAAAATGAATGTCCAGACATCAACCTCACGGGCATTCAATGCAAAAGAAATGGGCGAAATTTTGAAGAAAATGCCTGGCTAAAGTGTAATACGCTTTTTTGTGACCGTGAAAGATGCGATTGTATCTACAGGAACTGTACTCTTGGAGTCAGGTCAACTACACTTGTTAAAACACGTTTAATATAATAATTGTATCGTTATTAAATTCGGTTAAATTCTGATTTCGTAGATGCCCTGTTCCTGAAAATTCAAAGGTTAATAAAAGTTGAGAATGCTTATTGTTATCGTCTGCTTCTTTGGCACATTGATGCCTTCACAGGGAGCGGAATGGAAAGTCGGAATCGCCAAAATTATCATTACTCCTGAAGTCCCCATTCAGTTAGTAGGGTATAGCGGGCGAAAAGATCCTTTTTCAAATGTCGATATTGACATCTATGCAAAGGCTCTTGCTTTCGAAGACAAGCAGGGACATCGTGGTATCATCGTAACAGTTGACCTGGTGGGTGTGCAGGATATTTTCTTTGGTCCAGTTTGCAACCGGGTCATGAAAGAGACTGGTTTGTCACGTGCCCAGATCATGTTGAATGCTTCCCATAATCATACCGGTCCATTGATGAGTTTAAATCCTGATCTTAAAGGGAACATTGCCCATGCTCCTTTTAATGAAGCAGAAGCATTTCGAATTATTGATTACACGAAGAATTTACAAGAGAAGATATACCAATTAATGATTGCTTCTCTAAATAATTTGCAACCTGCAAAACTTTCATGGGGAACTGATCATGTTAATTTCCCGATGAATCGCCGAATGAAAAGTCCCGGGGGATCTATTCACATGGCCCCCAACCCCAATGGACCAGTAGACAGGATTGTGCCAGTACTTAAAGTCACAGGAACTAATGGCAAAATACGAGCTATTTTATTTGGATGTGCATGCCACAATACCGGTTTAACTGGCGATCATAATGTCATTACCGGTGATTATGCAGGATACGCACAAGAGCAACTTGAAAAACGTTACCCGGGCGCGATTGCGCTTTTTAAATCAGGATGTGGAGCAGACGCAAATCCTCAGCCTCGTACAAATATATCCGGAGTACGCAAACTTGGAGCAGATTTGGCCAATGCTGTCACTCGGGTATTGCAAACTGAAATGCGTCCAATTCATGGAGAATTAAAATTTGCTTTTCAAATGGCCGATTTGCCCCTCAAAAAATTGACTCGAGATCAGCTTAAAACTTATAAAGGTACTGTTGCGTTGATGACCACACAGATGCTAAAGGTTCTTGATTCGGGAGGAACGCTACCAACAAAATACTCAGCTCCGATTGCTGCATGGTCATTTGGAAATGATTTAACCATTGTTGCATTTCCAACTGAAACAGTATCTGAATATGCGATCAATCTCAGGGCAAAATATCCTGACGAACCACTCTGGGTTTCCGGTTACAACAATGATCTTTTCGGATATATTCCTACGGCTAAAATTGTACGTGAAGGCGGACACGAAACCATTGGCGTGACCACATGGCTCTGGGGAACGGATTTAAAAAATCAAGTTGGACTCTTTAGCGAAAATGTAGAAAAAGTCATGATGGACCGCGCCAGTGAACTCATCAAAGAATTGAATAATAAGCCTTCCGATTGATAAAAAGAAGACAATAATCGGTTTCACTTATAGCCGAGGGTCGACCGGTTCGCTTTCCAGTGCGAGTACTCCGAAGACACATTCATGAATTCTCCGGAGTGGTTCATTTCTAATGAAACGTTCCAAACCTTCAATGCCGAGAATGAATTCTCGCGAAGCTAATGATCTTTTTCGTCCGAGTCCACGCTTTCGCAAACGGGAAAGATTTTCTTCGGTTTGGTAATCAGGTCCGTAAATAATGCGCAGATATTCCGGCCCTCTGCATTTGACCGCAGGTTGAGAGATTCCTCTTTTTCCCCGAGTAATAAAATCGAGAGGCTTCACAACCATTCCTTCGCCTCCCTTGCCTGTAAGTTCGTTCCACCATTCAATCCCTTTTTGAATGCTTTCCGGGTTTGTTAAATCAACCTGATGATAATTGGTTGCCAGAAGTAATTCCGGATCTTCTTTGCAAACGTTGGCGATATTTTCCATGTGCCAAAGATGATTCTGGTTGACATGAACCGCTCCTTCAGTTGCAAGAATGTGAAAGGGAGCAATTTTGTAATCGTCAATAGAATCAACTGTCCAACAGTATTGACGATATGCATCCACGAATTTTTTCAGGGATTCATGTTTGTTTTCGTAATTACTGAGATATTTTTCCAGTTCCGAATCTTCCATCCGATTTGCAGCTTTGCTTAGCGCATCGACAACACTCGGCAGTGAAGCATTCCCCGCAGCCCCGACAGAACCATACTGTTTCTCCAACAATTCCTGTGCCTTTGCAGACCAGGGCATTAATTCACAATCAAAACAAACCCAATCCGTATTAAATTTATCCCAGAAGCCGGAGGTGTTTAGTGCACAGCGTGTCCGTTCGAGAATCTGCTCTTCCAGATTCTGATCTTTGAAAAAGCGTCGCCCCGTTCGTGTGTAAATGATTCCCGTTTCGTCTTCCGTAATTCCGAATCGCTTCCGGGATACTTCTGAATCACGACAAACAATCATGACTGCGCGAGAGCCCATATGTTTTTCTTCACAAATGGCAAATGGTGTTCCTTGATTTCGGTAATATGAAAACGCTTGTGCAGGATGCTCCAACAGCCCCGGTTCGGTACTGGTTTCACAAGGGGACATCGTTGGTGGCAAGTAAATCAACCACTTGGGATTGGCTGCAAATCGACTCATTACTTCCAGCGCAGCGGTTGCATTTTCTGCCTGGATGGTAATGTTTCGAGATAAACGTGTTGAGATAATTCGCTTTCCAATGACATCTTTTGCATCAAGAATATCATCGAGTAAATGTTGCGTGGAAAGCCCAGGTGCCTGCTCTCCCTCTTCGAGAAATGGCCTGGAAGGTTTACAATAAATTTTTCTGGCTGATACGGAAACCAATTCTTCTTCCGGGAATCTTAAAGCAGTCAATTTCCCTCCGAAAACCGCTCCGGTATCAATGTTAATTGTATTATTAATCCATTCCGGATGAGGAACCGGAGTGTGCCCGTAAACGACAATTGCAGATCCACGGTAATCGGCTGCCCAGTTATGCCGAACCGGTAACCCAAATTCATCTGTCTCCCCTGAAGTCTCACCGTACAGCGCAAAATCGCGAACCCGTCCTGACCCACGTCCTTGTAGCTTCTCTTTCATCCCTGCGTGGGCGACAACAATTTTTCCATCATTCAAAACATAATGACTGATCATGCTGTCCAGAAACAGGTACAGGTCTTTGCAATATTCTTCTTTGAACTCTTCCGGGATCGCTTCGATTTCAGCAATGGAATCAGCAAGGCCATGCGTAATTTGGACTTTCCCATTTTTTAAATGTCGCATCAGTTTCATGTCATGATTTCCCGGCACGCAAAGCGCAGAGCCTGCGTTGATCATATTCCTGACAATATTAACGGTATCCAGAATTCGCGGACCCCGGTCAACCAGATCACCAACAAAGACCGCCTTCCGGTTTTCAGGATGCTCGTAAACGACTTCTGTAAAATACCCGCCTGATTCGATTTCTCTTCGTTGATAACCAAGCAGTTCCAACAGTTCTTCCAATTCATCGCAGCAGCCATGAATATCACCAATGAAATCGAATGGACCTTTTTCATCTGACTTGTCATTCCAGAGAGGGACTCTTTCGATGACGACGGCATCCACTTCTTCCGGGCTATTTAGGATAAATACGTGACGAAATCCTTCCCGTTTTAGTTTTTTGACTGTACGACGGAGTTGTGAACATTGATTTCGTACAACGTGGTTGCCGAACTGGCGATTTTCCCGATTTCGGTTTCTCTCCTGACAGATTTTTTCAGGAATATTCAGAACTATCGCAACGGGGATGCAATGTTTTTTTCGTGCGATGTGAATAAAGGGAGCGCGAGCCTGCTGCTGAACGTTGGTGGCATCAATCACCGTCAACTTTCCTGCTGTTAATCTTTTTTCGGTGATGTATTCGAGTAATTCAAACGCCTCTTTGGAAACGGATTGATCATTTTCATCATCGCTGAGAATCCCCCTGCATACATCTGACGAAATAACTTCCGTTGAGAGAAAATGTTTTTGCGCAAAGGTACTTTTGCCTGCACCGCTCGGCCCGACAAGGACAACTAAACTCAATTTGGGAATTTTTATGTTCATTTTGATTATTCAATATTCGTAACATCAGTGATAATAAAAAGTTGGTTTAAATTCACAAGAATAATATCAGAAATTATCTATTTTTTACTTGAACTATTGATTTCATATCTTTATACCTGAATGAACATCCTCTCAGATGACATTTCAAACTCCATCTCAAATAGTTTTAAATCGTAATTTGAAACTACTTCCATGCTAGCGGGCTTTTTTTGCATATCTGCATTCTTGTGTGGATCGTGGTGCGCTATCACTCTTTTTCTTGAGAAATCTAAAGGAGAAAACGAATGAAATCTGTTAAATTTACCGGGCTGTTATTGTTTGTCTTTATTGTATTTCAAAGTGTGAGCTACGCAGAAGAAAATGTACCTAAACGTGATCCCAACGCGTTTCCTCTTTCAAAAAACAAAGTCGAAACATCCATTGTGCAGATGACAGTTGCACCTCAGCCAAAAAAGATCGTCGTGAGTTCCGGGTGCAGTAGCTTTGATCTCAGTAAAAGTGGAAGGATGCATCTTTTGTGGGGAGGTAAATATGTTATTGTTTATCCACTTAATTATGTAGGAACATATTCGGGAGTTTATGTTTATCGTGAAAAAAGCCCTGAAGCCTGGGTCTGGTATTTCTTTCCTGATGGTCACACCTATTATTTCACCAAAACATCTGGCCCACATCTTTACGATTCCAAATCTAAACATTACACAAAAGTTCCTTGAATAATTCTCTAAGAGTAATCTTTTAAAACTGGAATTCCTACCAGTAGAGATCCAGGGCGTTACTTTGGATCTCTACTTTTTAAAGATAACTTCGCTTGGCAGATTCTTTTCACCGCAGTAAACAAATCGAGATCCGAGGATTAATCAAATATTATTCCTTTCAAAGAGACCCATTTGTGTTGGTGAGCCGAGGTCTTTTTCTTCCGGGCCAATCGGCAGGAATCGAACGTGGTAACCATATTTTTTCGCAACACGATTTGACCACTGATGAAATTCTTCTCTGGTCCATTCAAAACGATGATCAGAATGACGGAATTTTCCTGCAGGTAACGTTTCCCACATCACGTTGTATTCACTATTCGGCGTTGTGATAATAATGTAATTCGGACGAGTCTCTTTAAACAGGATTCGTTCAAAGGCAATCAATCTCGGTGGATCAAGATGCTCAATCACCTCAACAACTGCTGCTGCATCAAAATCTTTTAATCGTTCATCCCGATAAATCAGAGAACCATGAATCAGCTTGATTCGTTCAGATTCCCGTTCCGAAAGCCGATCCAGTTTTAATTTTTTATGCGCAATTTCCAATGCACGAACAGAGACGTCCAATCCCAGAATTTCAGTGAATGATTTTTCCTTCATCAAATCTCGCAACAACTTTCCTTCTCCACATCCCAGGTCGAGAATTCGCTTTGCCCCTGTTGATTTCAAAGCGGAAAGGACCGCTGCGAGACGTTGTTCGTTCAGGCTGAGTGGTTTTTCCAGTATTTCTTCCTGCGGTTGGGATTCTGTTTTCTCTTCTTCTGGAAGGAGTCCTGATTCTTCGCGCAAAGATTCCATCGCAATCCGAGTTAAACTATAATTGTATTTCAGGTACCGCCTGCTGATCTGTTCTTTCATGGGATGATCCGCCAACCACCCTTCTCCTTTCTGGATCAGTTTTTCAATTTCGTCTTCCCCCACAAAATAATGTTTGACGTTATCAAAAACCGGAATCAAGATGTATAAATGCTTAAGGAGTTGCGACAAAGTTGTTTCTTTATTTAATGTCACATTGAAATAATGACTCTCTCCCCATTCCGGAAATTTTTCATCCACCGGTTGAGATTTGACAGCGACTTCATATCCCAATGGTTCAAAAATATTTCGGAGGAATTCTTCGCTCCCCCTGACAGGAAGAACGTCAATCTGAACAGTAAAGGGAATGGTCTGTTCAACAAGTTCCGGGCGAGATTTGCATTGTCCTTGAAGTGCAGTTCCAAAAATTCTGGAGATAGCGACACTCATGAAAGAGGAAGCAACATAGGGGCGGTCATTCACATAATGAGCCAGGAATTGCGAAGCACGATTTCGCCCTCGCCCCCGAGCTAGTTCGACACTATCAACATCAAGAAGCAGACAGGCTGTGCATTTTTCTTCTGAAGATTCCGGGTAGAAGACATGAGCCTTTCCAAAACTCAGGTTGAAAGATTGAAACCGATCCGGGTGTTTGTGCAGAAGGAACCCGAGATCAGACGCAGGCTGCTGAGTTGTGGTAATGGAAAGAAGCATTCAATATCTGTTTTCTTATGATTGATTCAGGGAATATAAGTATTCTGTTGAAATTATGGCAGCAAACATGGTTTTATGACAGACAACGGGAACTGAAAAAGGTTCAGAAATTATTTAGAACACGTATTCTACAATTCCCGATATAATAATGGCTTTTTTCGCCCAGAATATGAACCCAAATCTCAATGGACATCAGAATTTTCCCATTTTTTAACAATAATGCTAATATTTTACTTTCACACTAATGGCGAATTGCTTATATTCCAGAAAAGCTAATACCATTTCATCAGAACACTGTTTTTATTGTATTCAAAAGAGAATTAAATAGCAGGAGAAAAAGGCATGAAAACGAATCGTCAATATTTATTGATCGCGATAATTACGATTTCAACAGGATTTTTTACAACCACCTTAAATGCTGAAGAAGTGATTAGCAGGGCTGACCTTATTAAAGGCATTCAATCTTTTAACGCAAAAATCGATCGTGGACTACATGTGCAATATAGCGCAAATGTAAATCTTGCAGTTCCGGTTGAAAAAGCAAACACAGAAGGTATTCTCGCCATCGGAAGCCGAAAACCGGGAATTGCACCGCCTCAATTATGGAGAGCGGAACATGCCTATCTTAATAATGGAACAAAGTATTTCCATCTGACTGCCGGTTCTGAGGATATGAAAAGTGACAATGATTCATTGGCAAGAAAAGTGGCTGATGGCAAGCTGACCTATATATTCTACAAAGATCATTCCGTGTTAATCGTTTTACAAGGGAAAGCATTAAAAAAATATTCGAAAGTGCCAACGCCTGATGAAGAATTGTACAAAGAAATTCTCGGTTTTGAATCTACAAAACATAATAGAGTCCATACACTTCGAGGGTCCAAGAATCCAAATCCGTATGATCTTCTGACCGTGGTAAAAGACAAAACTTATAAGATTAGTCAAGCGGATAAAACTTTCGGCAAGAACATTGTCTTATTAGAAAAACTAAATGTAGATCGAATCTGGCTTGATGCTTCTCGCAATTTTTCCATTGTAAGAAGAGAACGATTTTGGGGAACAGAAAAAACATTAAAGGCTGTTTTTACAAATTCTGAGTTCAAAAAAACAACTGATGGAGTCTGGCTTCCTCAAAAAAGTGTTATTGAATACTACGGCAAACCTGGCACTAAATTTTTCACCCCTGATCAAGTTGTCGTTCGAACAACCCTGACAATACAACACGTATCATTAACTCCTCCTGAAAAATTGTTCAAGCCAGACCTGAGCGATATTACTTACGTGGTTAATATGGAGCAATACGAAAGCACGATTCCATTGACTGAACCGGGCAAAAAAAATCTGGTCAAGTATCTGGCTGAATATACTTACCCTAAGTAAGTTTAAAATGATTATTTAAGAGGTCTTGATGCAGACTGCAGTTGGGCGAATTTTTGAAAATTCAAAACGAAAACGCAATTCAGTTTTTGTACTTGCAGTTGGAACGGTCAGTATTGACATTCTTTTTGTCAGGATGAATCTCTATGGAGAAATTAGATTTGCTTTAGCATTGATTGCATTTGCCACAATTGTTTATCTGGACGATGGAGATCTGCCATCTCTGGGTCTTCGAATGAACCCCAAACAAGGATGGCGCACGTGGCTTGATTTGTCAATCAAAATTGCGTTGATCTTCGGACTCTTAATTGGAGTGGGGTTTGTTCTCTGGAGTAAAACTCATAAATCGGGTCTTGGAAATCTAATTATAAAAACTGCACCCACTAATATTAATTCCAGATTTATCGATATGTGCGTCATTACGCCTATTCTTGAAGAAACGACTTATCGTCTTGTCTTCTGTGTATCTTTGGTGAGCCTTCTGGGCTCCTCAAAAACAATTATCGTGAACGGAATTATTTTTGGAATATTACATATCTTTTATGGCAATCCAAGTCCGGAAAACCTGATTGGTGGTTTCTTTCTTGCGTGGGTTTTTCTTAAAAGTGAATCCATTCTTCTACCGCTTATCTTCCACAGTCTCGGAAATATTATTGCATTGGCAGTTCAAGTGGCTGCGTGGTACTTTCTCAGATAACACAAGACATAGCAGATTCACTTCACATGCTGGTTTAATCGTTTGATTCTGACTGCGCAGGATTTATACGATGGTGAATGAGAATAGGGATCGAAGACGGCATCGGTCAGAATATTCGTTTCCTTATAATGCATCGGAATAAATAACTGCCCCGGCGAGATTGATCGCGTGATGAAAGTTCTGGCTTTCAACCTTCCCCGTTGAGATTCCACCCAAACAATTTCCCCGGGAGCGATTTTCAGTTTCTTTGCATCCTCAGGATTCAGTTCGACGTAAATTTTTCCGGGGGACATTTTTTTCAAGACAGCAGATTGTTTCGTTCTAGTTTCGGTATGCCACTGTGTTGCACTGCCCCTCCCTGTGAGAAGGACAAAAGGAAAGTGGCTGGATGTTTTCTCCGTCATGGGATAGGAATCTTCAAAGATGAATTTTGCTTTCTGATCATCATGAAAGAATTTTCCGTCAGCAAAAAGTCGCCTCTCTTTTTCAGACTCATTATTATTTTCAGGAAATGGCCATTGGATTCCACCCGCCTGATCAATCATCTGGTAATCACGAATTCCTGTTATGTCGCAAGGTTGGTTTCGTGTTGTTTCTTTAAGAGTCTGAAAAACGTCTTCGGGGCTGTTCCAATCCTTGAACATTTCAGAACATCCCCAGTACTCTGCAATCAGTTTGAAAATTGAAAAATCAGCCAATGCTTCTCCGGGTGCTTCTGAAACTTTCTTGATCATTCCAATTCTTCGTTCAGAATTGATAAATGTTCCCGTTTTTTCCCCCCATCCAGCTGCAGGCAGGACAAGATCAGCCATTTTTACCGTGGCTGTGTTTGAAAACATGTCTTGAACCACCAGAAAATCGAGACGGTCCAGAACATCTTTGAATTGAGATTGATTAATCCATGAATGAGCAGGGTTTGTTGCGATGATCCAAAGCCCTTTAATTTTTCCTTTGAGAATCTGGCTGAGAATTTTGTGATAAGGGAGACTGTCTGAGTCCGGAATATTTTGAGGATCGATCCCCATAATTCCAGCCACTTTTTCTCGATGTTCTTTCTTTTTAAAATCGTGCCCGCCGAGAAGATTGGTTGTGTTACTGAAAAGCCGAGAGCCCATTGCATTACATTGACCGGTAATGGAATTTGCGCCTGTACCGGGTTTTCCAATGTTTCCCGTCATGAGTGAAAGGTTGATAATGCTTTGTGCGGTTCTCACTCCCTGATAACTGTGATTGACTCCCATCGTCCACCAGAATGAAACATGATCTCCGTAATGAATTATTTTTGCGAGCTTTAATATTTCTTCTTGTGAAATTCCAGTTTCCTCGGAAACCTGATCAAGCGAATATTTTTCTACGTGTTGGGCAAAATCAGGAAACCCATTTGTGCAATCATGAATAAACTGGTTATCAATCCAGTTATTTTCAATCAGAATTTTCGCGATTCCATAAAACAGAACCTGATCTGACTTGGGTTTAATTTGATAATGGCTGGTTGCCTGCATGGCGGTTTCGGTACAACGTGGATC
>JAJRVU010000089.1 GCA_024277145.1 Planctomycetota bacterium | reverse complement strand
TTATCCATCGAACGAACATCATGTTTCTTCTCTATCTTCATCAACCCAGAACCTTCGCTCTCTGAGATGATTTTATATGAAGATGATGTCATACAAGGAATTCCTTCGAGTATTGCCATTTTCCGTATTCTCCACTCTTTTTTATCTTTTTGCGGAAGATCCTCAAGCATCAAAGTTCCTAGTCGTCCCAGAAAATATGGAAGATTGGTACGACCTTGATAATCATGCACCTTTCCAAATTCTGAGATTAACAATTTTCCCTTTCCAGAAATGACTTTAGGTGGAGCTAGCCTTACTCCAGTTGTTGGCAAGGCTGTCATACGTTGCCCTGGCACAACACCCTTTCGAGTTTCGACTGCCGTTAATATGGAAAAATAGCTTAATTCAAAACTTTTTCCGACAGACTTTTCTTTGAGTGTCACTTCAATATAGGCAACAGCAGGTTTATTCAGTTTGACAAGATCTGTTTTGACAACAACTTTTGTTTTCGCTGTTCTTTGATAGGGAATATGGTGCTTTTTTAAGAGTCGTTCAACTGAATTGGTAGGGATTGCAAAGGAAACCCCGTTGCCAATATTTTCATTTAATTTTGAATCCGTGACTCCAATGACTTCCCCTTTATTGTTAAATGCAGGACCGCCACTATTTCCTCCGTTAATAACACAATCAAGATGGAAACGCTTACTTCCTTTTCCCCGTTCTCGATCTATTTTTCCTCCAAAATCGATCAACCCAGCGATCGTCCCCGATGTTACTTTGATGTTTGATCCAAGAAGTGCAGCGATAGGATACCCAATCACAATTACATCTTGAGCCAAATCAACTTTTGATGAATCAGCAAGCGGAACAGTTGGCAAGTTTTTTGCTTGCACTTGCAAAATTGCTAAATCTTCTGTTTCATCAATCGCCAAAACTTTTGCAGGATATGTTTTCCCATCGACTCGAACATCAATTTTTGAAGCTCCTTCGATAACATGCTGACACGTTACAATATAACCGTCGGGGCTGACAACAAATCCGGTTCCATTCCCTTTGCCGCCACCTTTTGAAACACGCTCAACTCCTCTAAATGAATGCGAAGTTTTTTCTTTTCCAACGACAAGAGTTGTCGTACCACTGTGAATACGATTGACATCTGCTCGCTCGGAAAGAAGAGCCACATTGTAGGAAAAAGTTTTTCCTTGAGGCCATTTGTAGGATATTGAAGGAGGTTTGTGGGTAACGGTATGATCTCCTGAAAACATATCAACAGGAGCCGTTGATGATTTTACCCATGAAGAATCGAGCACAGGCTTCACGACCTCTTCAGTTTTTTTGTCAGGCGCAATGTTGTTTCCATCTGGATTGTCTTTCTGTGCAACGGTCTCTGGTGCATTAGCGGGGTTATCATCTCCCCCCTTCATCAACACAATTCCCAGTACAACAGACACGATTAACAACAACGCCACAACTCCGCCGATAATGCCATACATCAATCCGTTGCCACCAGATTTCTTTTTCTTCTTTTTCTTTTTAGAAGAGCCACGTGAGCGAACAGGTGCAGGGCGGGCGGGACTGCCGTAGTCATCATCGTAGGAAGAAGGGCGCGATTTAGCAGGACGTTGTTTTGGTTTTGGCTTCGGAGCAGCAGTTCCTCCTACCACCATTTGTTCATCGCACTGAGGACAGCGAATTCGCTTTTTCTCTTGTCCTTCAATACGAACTTTGAAGACTGACTGACAACCCTTACAACGAATCTTTCGAATTGATGACATGTGAAACCCGACTTAAAAATGAGAGAGGTAATAGGTAATTGATATCTCGAAGAAATGAGCAACTTCAACATATGAAAATGTGTACAAAATTTCAAGCACTTTTTACTGAATCAAGTTGTTTTCAATAAATATTTCACTTTCAAAATTACCACTTGGGAGAGTGATCTTTCCGTGTTGGTAGTTCATCTTAAAAAAATTTGTTAGACTTCATTGATAATTGAGATGTTGTCTCTGGATTCCATCTACCGAAGTCTTGCGACATCGGCTACAACAGATTTCGACATCAGCCTCTTTGATTCTGGTTTGTCACAGTTATTATCTTACTAAATAAAAAGAGTAGAAAATAAAAACTCAATGTAGCTGGATTCGCAAGAATTCAGACGATTTTACAATCGACAATCTGAATTCTTGCGAATCCAGCTACAGAATAAATGACCGTCTCAATGAATATCCTGTTTTGGTTCTGGCTCTGCCAGGTTAGGGAAAACGAACAACTAATGTTTGCAACAAATTTTACAAATCTCGATTGGGGCATCGTTGTTGTCTATTTAATGGGAACGGGCATTCTGGGGATGTTCCTTAATAAATATATCCATAGTGCTTCTGACTATCTTGTTGGTGGGCGTAGCGCAGGTACCTCGCTTAGCATCGCCAGCTTTATTGGAACCGGCTTAGGGCTGGTCACGCTGATGTATGCTTCCGTCGGTGGGTTCAATAAGGGGTTTAGCTTTCTTCTGGTGCCGTCGATTGCCTTTGTTGTTTATCTTGTATTGGGTTCAACAGGTTTTGTGATTAAACGTCTTCGAGAGATGAAACTTACCACGTTGCCCGAGTTTTTTGAGAAGCGTTTTTCCAGAAAGGTGAGAGTCACATCTGGTCTGATTGCGGTACTTGCTGGGATTTTGAACATGGGACTTTTCCCTAAAATGGGGGCGACATTTATCACTTTTGTCACCGGCATGGGTGGTGAAGATTCTGAGATGACAGTCAATATTATTACTTCTCTATTGATTGTTCTGGTTCTCGTTTACACGGTGATGGGGGGAATGGTTGCTGTGATGGTGACTGATTACATTCAGTTTGTCGTACTCAGTTTAGGGTTGGGGCTTGGTTTGTGGTACTGTTTTGAAAGCCCAGGTTTAGGCTGGGATGAAATGGTGACCACATGGAGCAAAGCAAAAGGGGAAGCTGCATTTAATCCAGTTCACGAAAAATCTTTTGGGTGGACTTATCTCTTCTTTCAAATATT
>JAJRVU010000088.1 GCA_024277145.1 Planctomycetota bacterium | reverse complement strand
TCTGAAATGTCTTCCTTTATTTGAACAACTCTTTCAGCTGAACGTAGGGAAACAACAGGTATTACCGATTCAATTTCTTTTTTAGTTTTAGTCATCATTGGTGTGCCTTTTCTGAACGATGTCGGATAAAAACGGCAATGGTATTCATCAACAACAATATTATCAGCAGAACAATAATTCCTGCAGCTGCAATTTCACGAAACTCTTCTTTGGGTTCTGTTGCCCAGCTGTAAATTTGCATGGGCAAGGTAGTGAATGTACTGTGTGGACCATCTGGCGTAATAAAAACAACTGTTGGGATACCAATCATGATGAGTGGTGCTGTTTCACCAAATGCTCTTGAAAGAGCCAGAATTACTCCCGTCATGATTCCGGGTAGTGCAGAGGGGAGAACATGATCTCTTACTGTCTGCCAACGTGTTGCTCCCAATGCGATTGCTGCCTGCCTTATTGAAACCGGGACAGCACGAATGGCTTCTTTCGAAGCGATGATGATAACAGGGAGGATCAGTAAACTCATGGTGAGACTTCCCGCCAGAACACTATCTCCCAGAGACAAGTACCTGGAAAAAAAGACTAATCCGAGCATGCCATAAACAATTGAAGGAACTCCTGCTAAATTGGATATATTGAGATCAATAAAACGAGTTAGCCTGTTTCGCTTTGCGTATTCTTCCAGGTATATAGCAGTGGCAATTCCTACAGGAACAGAAATAATCGCGGTGAATGAGATCAGCCAAAGCGTACCGATCATGGCAGGATAAATGCCTGCTTTTACAGGAAATCGGGAAGTCGAACTTGTAAGAAATTGCGAATCAAGCCAACTGTATCCTTTGTAAACCAGACAGATTAGTAACAAAGCCAGTATTAGAACTGAAGTCCAAGTCATCAATGCACAAAACAAATGGAATAATTTTTCTGTAAGGTATCTTCTTTGTAATTTGCGAGATGTCATTCGTAAACCTCCCGAAATTTGTTTAGAAATCGGTTGGAAACCATATTCATTCCCAATGTCATGATAAACAGCAAAAGAGCAACTGCAAACAATGAATAATATTCTACCGTGCCATGTTGTGCGTCACCTGATGCAACCTCAACAATGAATGCGGTCATTGTTTGAGTGCTCTTTAATGGATTCATTATAATATTAGGGGTTGCACCTGCAGCTAGAGAAACTGCCATTGTTTCTCCTATTGCTCGTGATGCTGCCAAAACAAATGAAGCAACAATACCGGACAGGGCAGATGGAACGACAACTTGTGTTGTAACTTCAAAGGAAGTGGCCCCTAACGCAGAAGATCCCTGTCTGAGTGAATCGGGAACTGACCGTAATGCATCATCACACAACGAAGCAACCATCGGTAGTATCATAATTCCAACAACGATAGATGCGCTTGCTGCATTGAAAGTTTCCGTGCTGGGGAAAACGGTTTTTAGTATGGGAGTAACAAAAATAATTGCAAAAAAACCGTATACAATGGTTGGAATCCCCGCCAGGATTTCAAGAACCGGTTTGATTACATTTCGAACACGGGCTGATGCATACTCTCTCAAATAGATTGCACAGGAAAGGCCGACAGGGATAGCAACAAGGGCAGATCCGATCACAATCTGAAAAGTGCCACAGACAAGTGGTAGAACCCCAAATGAGTGCGGTTTGATGAGGGCAGACCACTTTGTTCCAGTTAGAAATCCCCAAATGGAAACTTCTCGGAAGAATGAAAAAGACTCTTTCAGAAGTATGAATATTATCAGGGCCGTTGTGGCGACTGAAAGTAATGCAGAGAGAAAAAGCACAATCCGAATAACTTCTTCTCCGTAATGTATCCTCTTCTTTTTTAACAAAAGAGAAGACACGTTATAAGTTTTATTAAGATTCGTCATGTCGTCTCACAAGTGCTCTATTTAAAAGCCAATCAGATTGTTTTTATCTTCATTCAGGATTTTATATCTGGGTAAAATTCAGTTTTAGATTATTTTGCCTCATTAAGAATCTGTTCAACAGTCATTCCTGTTTTTGCACCACTGAAAACTGCTCCGGTTTTTCGGTTGATATGGCGATCTTTTATCAGAGTGTACAAATCGTCTGAAAAAGGAATGTAACCTACTTCTGCTACCAGCGAGGGGGCATTATCAAGGTAGAATGTCACGAAAGTATCAACTTCTTTTTTCTCAAGAGATTTTTTGTTGACATAAATAAATACAGGTCGAGA
Source organism: Planctomycetota bacterium (assembly GCA_024277145.1). GTDB lineage: Bacteria > Planctomycetota > Planctomycetia > Planctomycetales > Planctomycetaceae > JAJRVU01. Next base: position 357 of record JAJRVU010000088.1, on the reverse strand, counting down.
CAAAGGTTTATATGTCCCATTTTTGATTGTTTTGACAGAGGGAATAATCGGTTTGCCTTCGCTAATCACTGGAACAATCTTAAGCTTGTCCTTGTTTTCTACATAGTAAGCAAAACCAAAATATCCAAGCGAATTTTTGTCGCCTGCTATTCCTGTTACAAGAGTGTTGTCATCTTCACTTGCCGTATACTCAGTTCGTGAAGCACCTTCTTCCCCATTAATAACTTTTGTGAAGTAGTCGAAAGTTCCTGATGCAGCTCCAGGACCATAGAGTTTGATTTTTTCTTCAGGCCATCCTTTTCGAACGTCACTCCATTTAATGACGGTGCTGGCGGGTTGCCAAATCTTTCGTAATTC
>JAJRVU010000087.1 GCA_024277145.1 Planctomycetota bacterium | reverse complement strand
TTTCCAGTCAATTTTGATTGCATCAGCCCATAAAGATTCCAGGCTATAACTTTCTCGTGATTCAGGATTGAAAATATGGAGCACAACATCGCCATAGTCTTCGAGTACCCAGGCATCACTTTCAAATCCTTCCCGTCCAAATCGGGATGAACCTGATTGTTCCAGCACACGGTCAGATTCTTCAGCCATGGCGTGCATTTGCCGACGACTTGCTCCTGTCGTAATCACAAAAAAATCAAAAACAGGAGTCAGGTTAGTCATATCAAGAACAATTGTATCCTGCCCACGATAATCTTCCACAACCTGAGCGACCATACATGCATGCTTCAGGCTCAGATTTCTCTGTTCCGGATCAAGCTGCGATTTATAAACTTCTCTCTCTTCGATGATAATTCCCCTTTTGATGTCTCGGTAGAGACTCAGTATAACTGGTAACTGTTCTCTTTAATGTTCACGCTTTTGAGTGCCATCTGTTTTCTAGCACTCTTAAAAATTAACGCGATAAGTTTAAATGTAATACGCTTTAAATAACAAGAATCGTGACCCCTGACTCAATTGATGAGATAAGAGATCACGATTTGATTCTTGTTACTGATTGTCTTCAATTCAAAACTGAATTTATTTTAGAAAATCTGTAATGAATATTGAACAATCAATCCTGCAAAGACCACTGAAACCATACTCATCAGTTTGATTAAAATGTTCAGGCTAGGACCACTGGTATCTTTGAATGGATCACCCACAGTATCACCAACAACGGTTGCCTTGTGAGCTTCAGTTCCTTTTCCACCATGAGCACCTGCTTCGATGTACTTCTTGGCATTGTCCCAGGCTCCACCTGAATTCGCCATCATGATGGCAACAGCAAAACCACTGGTTAAACCACCAGCAAGCATTCCCATCACACCACCAACTCCCAGTATCAGTCCAATCAGAATTGGTACAACCAGCCCAAGAAGGGCAGGAATGACCATTTCACGCTGAGCTGCTGAAGTACTAATATCGACACAGGCTGCATAATCCGGTTCTGCTTCACCTTCCATAATTCCGGGAATTTCACGGAATTGGCGTCTGACTTCTTCTACCATGGCTCCCGCTGCACGTCCTACTGCTTTCATGGTTAATGCACAGAATACGAACGCTAGCATCACGCCGAGGAACATACCGACCAGAACCTGTGGATTCATGATGGTCACATTATAATACCGAATAAAGTCAGGCATTGTTGCTTTCAGATTGTTGCAAAGTTTTTCTTCATTCAGAAGTCGCTGCAAATCAACAACAACAGTATCACCTGCTTTAGCCTCAAGTAGTTTCGTAACATCCGGGTCTTTAGATTTATTGGATGTTGGGAACATCAGGATTGCTTCATTTCTGGCGACTTCTTCATCCCCTTCTTTCGTCGGAGTTTCAGGACCACTGTAAGTCAGAACCCCTTTTCTGATTACAGTCAGCTTGGCCTTATGGATATCTTCAGTAATCTCAACAGCTTCAATCCCTTCAGCCCACCGATCAAACCCAATTCGAACTTCTTCCACATAAGCAGCCATCAATGCCAAAGCTGTCAATGCAGCTGAACCAATCGCAAAACCTTTTCCAGTGGCAGCAGTTGTGTTTCCAAGACTATCAAGAGCATCTGTTCTTTCACGAACATATGCTTCCTGCTTGCTCATTTCTGCGTTACCACCTGCATTATCAGCAATCGGGCCATAAGCATCTGTAGCCAATGTAATTCCCAAAGTGCTCAACATGCCGACGGCAGCAATCGCAACACCATAGAGTCCCATCGCAAACAGTTGTGCATCCTGGTAATTCCAGCCAGTTGCTAAACCGAATGCAAGTAAGATTGCTGCACCAATCACAACAATAGGAACCCATACACTGTAAAAACCTTCTGCAATACCTGCAATAATAACCGTTGCAGGGCCAGTCACTGCCTGGTCAGCAATTCGTTTTGTAGGAGCATATTCTTCACTTGTACAATATTCAGTCCATTTTCCAATAATCACTCCGGAAACGAGCCCAACAAGGATCGCTCCCCATACACCCATTAAGCTTCCCCCATGAGGAAGCCCCGCTACTTCAAGTAATTCTCCCAGTTCACCACCAGAAGGAAGAACGAGAATGATCCAAACCAAAATTGCAGAAACGCCTGCAACCATCACACTACTTCCATCAATTCCCTTGGCTAAAGCTTTAAGAAGGTTTCTCTGAGTAGCCCCTTCTTCAGTTTTCACCATATAAATTCCAACAATTGAAAGGCCAATTCCAACAGCAGCAATTACCATTGGCAGAATAACCATCATATATTGCATCTTGGGAAATCCGCTGAAAGCAGCAACACCCAAAGCAGCACTCGCCAGGATGGAGCCACAATAAGATTCGTACAAATCTGCACCCATACCAGCAACATCACCCACGTTGTCTCCAACGTTATCAGCAATTGTTGCAGGGTTACGAGGATCATCTTCAGGAATTCCTGCTTCTACTTTACCAACAAGGTCAGCTCCAACGTCAGCAGCTTTGGTGAAAATTCCACCACCTACACGAGCAAACAATGCCTGGCAACTGGCACCCATTCCAAAACAAAGCATCGTCACTGTAATTTCCGGCAGCTTCATCCCGACAATCCAGTTCAATAATCCGAACCAGAGACAAATATCAAGAAGTCCAAGACCAACAACAACCAGCCCCATCACAGCACCCGATCGGAATGCGATCTGAAGACCTTCATTCAAAGAGTTTTTTGCCCCTTGTGTTGTTCGAGAACTTGCCAACGTTGCAGTCTTCATTCCAAACCAACCTGCAAGGCCGGAGAAAAATCCGCCTGTCAGGAATGCAAATGGAACCCAATGTGACTGTGCATTAAATACAAAAGCAACAATCCCAAGTATCGCACATGTGACAACAAAGAAAATGAAAACGACAAAATATTGTCGGTTCAGATAAGCACGAGCACCTTGCCTGACATTTTCTGCAATCTTGACCATCAATTCGTCACCCTCATCTTGAGCAACGACCCAAACAAAAAACTTTCGAGCAAAAAATAGTGCAAGAATTGATCCCAGCAGGGAAACTGCCCAGCCGAGAAACACTGCAGTCTCACTGACCTGAGCTGCTTCAGGGATCCCTTTTTCTCCTGCATGAACTGAATTAGTCAGCATGAGAATAAAGAGCATCATAAAGAGGGTTTTAGGAATAGATAAACGGAACAGGTTTTTTTTGAATTTTGCTAAGTAAGTCATTCTAAGACTCATCTCCGTATCGAAAAAATGATCGGATAAAAAATGGGTAAAGCCTCTTATGCAATATGCATTTACGTATGGCTCGTGAAAGACTTGAAACGGTATGTCCAAGTAGTTCAGAACCGATATAGTAAAGTACGACATGCACTTATAGGCAACTTCTCGAAAAAATAATTCTAATAACCAGAGGGATGTTTTACAGTTCAAGCAAGATTGGATTCAACATAAATTAAGGACCAGATTAAACAGCCAGATTATGTTGTAAAGCTTCAAATTTTCCCACTGACAACCACGGGTTTAACTGGGAAATCATAAAATCCCCATTCCCGTGGTAATTCATTCAATTCTATATGACGCGGTGAGTTTACCTTTGCAGTTCACTATTATCAATCTTCTGAACGGAGAGATCGAATACATCTTTAAAAAATTTAAAAAAGATTGAATTGCCTGAGAACCAGCTCTTATTAAGCTGATTTGAAAAAGAGGACCTGAACTTATCCTGCAATAGCCTCAGATGCTTTATTTAAAGAGTATCTGCTACTTATCGCTGGCTTTCAGTTTAATGCTGTATCCGAAAGACCCTCTTAAATAAGCAAGGGAATGGAAAGCATTAGAGTGGAATAATGAGCATATGTACACTTTTACATCAAAAAGCGAAGACAAAATTTCAAATCAATTAGGCTCGTTGATATTAATTATTGGATCGATTCTGGAAATGGAATTCGGTAATAGCTCTTCCTAAAATATCCGGACGACCTTTAACAATTTCTTTGAGAGGGTAATTTTCAGGTGGTTTCTGACCATTTAGTTCATATGTACTCGTAAAGTAAATAATAGCTAAAATGATTTCCTCTGTAAGATTTTCATCGAGGTTATTGATGTTAAGTCCCGGGTTACGCTGCGAAATCTGGTTTAAAGTCGGAACAAATTTTGAGAGCCCTTCATATAGTTTTCTACGAGCCTGTATGAGTCTCCCCTTCTTGTATAATTGCTGCCCTTCATAAACGTCCTTATGAGCAATCATCATCATCTGTTCAGATTCAATGGAGGACCGAGCTCTCCAGTATCGGTAGTTTGCAACATCCTGATATTTTAAAACCCATCGTGCAAGTTCTTCCCCATATTCTCTTAATTCGTCTTCATTTGATCCGGGGGGAGCAAATTCTTCAGCAAGGGCTTTAATGTCTTCTGAATCAGCTTCAAGCATGATTTCACCTGGAGGAACTACAATTCTCATTCGTCCATAGACCTCGGTCAATTCTTTATGCCCATCTTCCCAACCCTGTCTTGAGGCTTTTCCAAATCTGCCTTCTCTATGCAAAGTGTCTGCATAATCAAGCAAAGCTCTTGAAGGATAATGCCTGAATAGAACTGGAATCATGATATGCTGTGGGACAATCTTATCTTTCTCATTAGCCAGATCAAACCATTCTTTTGCAACAAGATAATTATCTTTTCCTTCAGGATTAAATTCGGGGTCTGGACCTTTTGAAAAACTATCTTCATCAGGATCAACGATATAGAATTTCCTAAAGAACTTCCATTCATCAGATCGGCCAATTTTTTTCGAATGGAGATTACCAACACTCCAGTGCATATCAGGACTTTTTTCATTACGTTTACATCCCCGTGCCAGGAATTTTCCACCTTCTTTAACCCAGTAATAGCGATCTTCAACGGAATCCCATTCAGCAGAAACATTGTAAGCCAGGTTCCAGCCTTGAAACTCCCAAACCTTTGCGTAATGAGGTTGGAGCATAATAATTGAATCAACAGCTGATTTTAGGCCTGCCCAGTTCTTGGTATTCTTATAATGCTCAGCTTGCAACCAAAGTTGATTTGTTGCAATACCACGCATTCCAAGCAGGAGAAGATTCATCGTTGAACTGGAAGGATCAACGTTGCCAATGGCACTCTCACCCAAATCATATTTCTTTCGAAGTTGAGCAAGGTTTCCACCTTCAGATTCATTTGTTGCAGGCATGCCAAGCAACATGATCGGTATATACAACAACACGATGATGAGAAGATAAATATATTTTCGATTTTTAGAGGATAGATTATTCATTTTGTCTCGAGCTCACGTGATTTGAGGCTGAAATAACCGATGAGAACACAGGGGATAACATAAGCAATAGTAATTGCAATACTTGGTGCCAATGCGGAACCCCAGGAAACATCAAAACCATTGACCACAAAAGGGGTCATCTTAAAAGAGGAAAAGTCGGGAATAATCTGGTGGGCAATCCTGAGAAAATAGAAAAAACCACTATCGATTACCTCAGCAACCATTTTGGTTGCCCCCTCTTCCAACTCTTTTACCTGATTATAATGGGTTACAATTCGAATAATGGATTCCACTGGTCCACCACCCAGAACCTGCTTGTCAACAAATTCGTTCAGGAACTGTCGGAACCCACCCTGCCCCACTAGTAGAAAAGAAAAAGTCAAAAGTGTAGCAACAGGACCTTTCAGAAAACAACTCGCTGAAACACCCATTGAAACAATAAGCACCATCATTAACCAAATTCCAACAATGGCTTTGGAGTACCCTACATCAAAAGATCGATCAGGATAACGTATAAACATGTCTGCCTGGGCCATTCCAATGTATTGACCGGGGTCTATACACCGTACTCCAACTCTCAAGATGTTCTCTTTTTTATTGATGTCATTATCAAACACCATGTCATCAATCAGGTCTAATTCGACATATTTTTTTTCTTTTTCATCGTAATGTTTAAGCTTACGATTAATTCTTATAATATTCTGTGTAAATTCATTGATATGAAATACAGGCAATTTGACTCTTTTTCTGGTCACAGGGTTCTCAAGAAATACCTGGCATAACAGCCCTTCTTTCATCTGCCCCTTGTGGGTACGAAAAGCTTCAAATCTCGCTTCAATTTTTAACTTATCGTTGACCAATATATCTGAAGTGACTTTTTCAAATTCCCATAAAGCAGTCGATTGAGTAGCACCTTTGATGTACCTTCGATAATCCCAGACATCACCGACATGAATTCCTTCACTCTGTTTTCCTTCGCTGTCAAAAAACGACATGTCTCCATATAAAGGGACCCGACAAAAAAGAGCTTTCTGAGCTTCCTCTGACTTTTGCACCTGCCTATGCACCCAGATGTTCCCTGCAAATCCCATAATGATAAGAACACCGGTTCCCACAACAACGTATCCCAAAATTCGACCGATGACAATTTCCAACCTTCTTGCAGGCTTCGTCACGACAGTATGAATAGATCGGGCTTTGATATCTTCGGGAATTCCCCAGCAAGACATCAAAAGAGAAACAGGCAGTATCAACCAGCTTGTCGTTGTCAGAGCAAAACTAATGAAATTTTTAACTTCCAGATCACCTCGGGCACCTGTTGACCCCGTAAGAAACCACCCGCCAAACATGAACAGAACTGCGAATACAATAAAGACCACCAAGGTTTTTTTTCGGATAACTTCTTTTATTGTAAGGGAAGCAATCGCAAAAACACGTTTTAAGGAAAGGGCATATAAATCAGAAACCCCTCCCAAAATTGTTTTAATAACCTTACCAGGCCCTTTCATTCCCGTAACCACGTACGATAAAAGCAGGCTTGCCAGTAAAAGTGCTCCACAAACACTTCCAAATACCCAAAGCCAGTGCTTAACACCATCTTTCAGTATGAAATCAGTAATATCAAAGGTCATAATTCACCGGGTACCGAAATAATATTTCAAAAATATGAATTAAAAAAATCACATCAATAATAATTAATTGAATGGTCTGTTATTTACTTTTTAGATGAACCATTTGTTGACGACTCTTTACTTTCTGCCTGTTCATTTTCCGGAACGAAACGTTGTCCCGGTCTTGCTTTGCTCTGCTCCACTGTTTTCAGGAAGAGTTCTTCCAGAGTTGCAGTTGGCTGAGAAGCATTGATGAGTTCCACATTGTTCTTTTCGAGAACAGCTTTCACCTGATCAATAACGTTTTGATCAAGCTTGGAAGTTCGAAGTACTGTTTCATCCTGCTCTTTAAGAAGTTCATCAACCTTGCCGAGTTCCTTTAATTCTCCTGAATAAAGGATGGCAATTCGATCACACACATCCTGAACATCTGCAAGAAGATGGCTGCACATGACAACCGTTTTTCCTTCGTCCCGTAATTTAAGAATCATATCCTTCATGTCGCGGGTTACGATGGGATCAAGACCACTTGTCGGTTCATCAAGCAAAACAAGGTCAGGTTCATTTATTAATGCCTGGGCCAAACCAATACGACGTGTCATCCCTTTAGAATACTCTTTAAGCTGTCGTTTTCGGGCACCTTGAACGCCTACCCGTTTGATCAATTTATCTGCTCGTTCTTTCCGGAGCTTGGCAGGAATATTGAACAGGCGACCATAAAAGTCGAGTGTTTCTTCCGCATTTAAAAATCGATAAAGGTAAGATTCTTCTGGAAGATATCCAATCCGTTCATTCTTTTTCACATCATCAGCAGGTTTACCAAGAATTTTGATTTCACCTTCCGTTGGAAAAAGAAGCCCCAGAAGCAGCTTCATCGTGGTTGTTTTGCCGGAACCATTCGGACCAAGCAGCCCGAATATCTCCCCTTTTTTCACATTCAAACTAAGTGAGTTAAGAGCACGAACTTTTTTTCGGCCCCAAAAATCACGATAAATCTTTGTCAGATTCTGAACTTCAATTACGTTTTCGATCTCCATTGATCGTTCCTACTGAAAAATGTGAATAAAAATAATGATTATATACTTGAAAATAAGCTGGTTTTTAATTTCATCAGTCTGTTGATTTGAAAATCAGGGAAATGAATCTTTACCCAATGCCTGACTCTGTCTACGTCAGAAAACGACATTCTGTTTGAATAATATCAACCAGATATCAGATTCTTGACTCTTGAAGAATTAAATATCAAAGGGTTCTGCTTCAGGAGAGATTGAATTGAAAAATCAGAAGGAAACAGGTGCGAATGTTCATCTCAAACGATATGGGTGCCTGAGTAAATTTTAATTTCAGGCAATCAATGACAATCTGATCTGAATCATCCAATCCATTTCAAATATCTGCGGATATTCAATTCCCCGAAACCGCCACCAATGACTGACAGGATCGAGCGCATCTCATCCCTGAAATTCTCAAGTATCCAATTTAAAGGTCGCCTCAACAGATTTCAAGACTCAATATCACTTCAAACGAATGGATTTAATAGATGGGAGACGATTTTGCCGGTTAAAAAGGGTGCGGAATTCGCTCAGGCAAGATTTATACAGATTAAAATCGTACTTTTCATTTTTTTGCATAGAAAACGATTTAAAGAAGTCAGGATTTTATCTTTCACTTTTTGAATAGAGAATAAGTTTTAAAAAGATTAAAACCGCATCTTTCTTTGGGATAAATATTCCAGCAGCGCTTTATCAAAGGGCATGGATGTATCCAATCGAACATAATCGACCCCCATTAGTTGGCATTCCGTCGAATACAGCTCACATAATTCCTTCAAGGAATCCTGATAATCCTGCCTCATCCCATCTGCATCAAGAACCAGATGATTCCCCGTTTCCGGGTCTTCCAGATCAACCATCCCTTCAAACGGAAAACTGACTTCCGCTTCATCAAGGATATGAAACAGGATGACATCATGTCCTGCAAACTTCAGCATATGAAGTTTATCCAAGACCGGTTCCGGCTCCGTCAGCAAATCTGTAAACAACATTAACAAACATTTGTGTTTGATCATCCCTGCAACACGAACAAGATTTGCCGGCAGGTCCGTGTTGCCGAGAGGTTTGGACTGTGCAAGAACGGAGAGAATATTATTTAACTGGGAGAGCCTGCTTTTTGCAGAAAGGCTGTGTCGAATTTCCTCATCAAATGTCATCAGCCCAACCGGGTCCTGCTGATGAATCATTAAATAGCTCAATGCAGCTGCCAGACAAATCGAATAATCGAACTTGGTTAAGTCCTGGCGATACGTGTAACCCATGCTCTCGGATAAATCCATCAACAGGTAACCCGTGATGTTTGTTTCGGCCTCGTACCGTTTGACATAAAACCGATCCGTTTTTGCATAGACCAGCCAGTCAATATTTTTAGGATCATCTCCCAACTCATACCGTCGATGTTCGCTGAATTCGACACTGAATCCCTGAAACGGACTCGAATGAAGCCCGGACAGAAAACCCTCGACGATAAAACGAGCACGCAGATCAAGCCGGGAGACTGTCTGGATCACTTCCGGTTTTAAATAATCTTCAGCTTGTTTCACAATCATTTCCAACAGGAGACGTTTTTAGCAGGGAAAATCAAAACTCTTTCAGACAGCAAAGTTCTTCTATATTAATTACCTGTTTAAATGATATAGAATAGGTAAGCATAATCCAATAGAAATAGGTAAACCGCTACCTTCCATATCCATTATTGCTATATTATATTTCAGGCGTAGTTTGCATGCAAGCGGATAAGCCCGTGTAGGTCAGGCTGTAGCCTGACGATTGCGTTGTCTCAAACACAAAACGTTCGTTTATTTTTTTAACCGTGAAACAAATATTACCCTAACGTGGTTGATTGTTGTTTAAAACTTCATGCAACATGAATACAATTTGCCGTCAGGCTACAGCCTGACCTACGAAACTGTTTCAAGTATATTAGGAATTATAGATGGAAGTTCAATTATTGAAATGAGAGAAGAGTTTCAATTGTTCTATGATGGAGATCAAATTGACGGAGATTTACAAAACTTATTTCTTTTTCCTGATGAAGATGATCTGGTAGAATAATCGGTATGAACCAATCTTTATCCCGACGTAATTGATTGTTATTTAAAATTTCATGCGACATGGATACAATTCACCGTCAGGCAAACTGCTTGACCTACGAAACTTAGTAATATTCTCATGAAAGATATTATGAGTACCAAACAGTATCAAAAGTTCACAGATTTCCCTGACTGGGCAACATCTCGAATTTATAAATTCAGACCTGATGATGCAGAAACCTGGATTTTCAATCCTGTTCCAGCACTTGGGAATCAATCAATCCTGGACGTTATTAATCAGGGTGAAGCAGGGAAAGTCAAAGTACGTCTGTATTTAAACAATTTGATGGGAAAATTCTTTCCAGAAGATAGCTAATATAAAGCTCTGCCAACTTCCGGCAAAGCTTTGCCATTACTTCACAACACCTGGTCTATTCACCGGATTCATATTTTGCGATTTCCGGTTCGGGAACTTCTTCAAGAAGCCGGTTCACAATATCTTCCGATGTTAAACCTTGCGCCTGTGCCTGAAAATTCGTTGCAATTCGATGCCGTAGTACGGGGATGGCTACATTCCTGACATCTGCAAAGGAAACAGAAGGTCGTCCATCCATCGCTGCAAATGCTTTTGCACCAGCAATCAAATATTGACCCGCACGTGGTCCCGCTCCCCAATCCACCACATTCTGGATAAACTCAGGGGCAGAAACATCTTTTGGTCGCGTTGCTCGAACAAGCCGTGCAACATAGGTAATTGTGATCGGTGCAATTTCGATCTGGCTGATTTGCTTCTGGAGATAAAGAATGGATTTCGCTGTCAGCACTTTTCGGATTTCAGGAGTTTCACCGGATGTTGTTGCAGCAAGGATCGCTTCTTCTTCGTCAATGGAAGGATAATCCAAATTAATATTGAACATGAAACGGTCAAGCTGCGCTTCCGGAAGCGGATAAGTTCCTTCCTGTTCAATCGGGTTTTGTGTCGCAATCACAAAAAAGGGCTGCGGAAGAGAATATGTTTTCTGGCCAATGCTCACTTCTCGTTCCTGCATGGCCTGTAACAAAGCAGCCTGAGTTTTCGGAGGCGTTCGGTTGATTTCATCTGCAAGCAGAATGTTTGTAAAGACCGGCCCCTGAACAAATTCAAATTCCCGATGCCCTGTTTCCGATTCCTGTAGAACATTGGTACCCGTGATATCTGAAGGCATTAAGTCAGGCGTGAACTGGATTCGTTTGAATTGAACATCCAGAATTTGCGCAATCGTACTGACAATTAATGTCTTGGCGAGACCCGGAACACCCACCAGCAGACAAT
>JAJRVU010000086.1 GCA_024277145.1 Planctomycetota bacterium | reverse complement strand
CCCTACCATTGAACTATGCAGCAAGCATTCCGATATCCAGGCTTGCGTTTTGGAAAGTGCTTATGCAGACCCTGTTCCTCTGGTCGAAAGGCGAGGATTGAAAATTGATAATACAACTCCAGAAGAAGATGCTGTATTCAACAACAGCCAGAAAATTTCTACTGTAAAATGCCCAACGCTTATTATGCATGGTGCAGATGACTTTCTGATCTCGCCGCAAGAGGCAAAATTGAATTATGATAATGCGGGGGCAAAAATAAAAACACTGGAAATTCTTGAAGGAGTCGGTCATAACGATATGATGATGAACCCTTCCTATTTCATGGTTTTAAAACGGTTTTTTGATTCTTTGTGATTTTTGGTATCATTTCTGATAGCTATTTATTAATAAACTTGAGGGGTTGGAGATCAATGTGAAAAAGTTTTACAATATTGAAGGAATGATTCGGAATGGGTTCAAACTGAGTCGAGATTATGAAACCCTCGATTTCAGTTATGCAAATTTTGGTGATGATGCGGCTGAATCCCTTGCTAAATCACGCTCGATCAAACAGGTTAAGCGCCTTACTATTAGTGGGAAAAAGTTAACTGCTGTGGCTGCCAAGGCCTTCAGTGCTTCAGACACAATGGGAAGTCTGGAGTTTTTAAAGTTATATAAAAATAAACTAGGCGATGAAGGCATCAAATATTTTGCAGCCTCAGAAAAACTACCCAGCCTCAAGTCGTTACGCTTGTCCTGGAATGGTATTGGCCCTCAGGGTGCCAAATATATTGCCGATTCAACGAACCTGACAGGATTAACCTCACTGGTATTATCAGAAAACCAACTTGGCGATGAGGGGCTTAAATATCTTGCCGAAGCCAAATCCTTGTCCTGTCTTGAAAGTCTTGACCTCAGAAGAAACAAGGTTACCGATGAAGGAGCAAAAGCTCTGTCTAAAAGTAAAAACTTTCCAAAATTGCAAACAATTGATCTGACCGATAATGATTTAACCGAAAACGGATTCAATGCTCTCGCTGAAATGAAAATTTTCAACCTCATTCGTGCCCGACTCAGCGAAGATGGGACAAAGCTCGACCTCAGCAACCTAAGACTCGGGGATGTCGAATGCAAGTGCATAGCCCAATGCGAAGACCTGAAAGACCTCACTCACCTTTACCTGGAGCTCAATAATATTACAGATAAAGGCGTGGGTCTGATTGCGGCCTCCGGGAATTTGCAGAGCCTGATTTTACTTTCAATGGATAGAAATAAAATTGGCGATGCAGGGTTCATTCATATTGTGAATTCAGAAAATCTCATAAATTTGCATGTGCTGATGGTTGAAAATAACGGCATCACAGACGAAGGCATCAAGGCAATCTGCGAGTCGGAATGCCTGCCGAATCTTTTACGGCTTTATATTGAAGAAAACGATTACACGGAAGAAGGTTTCGAATTAATAGGCGAAACCGAACATTTGATGCGGCTTGAATATCCTGAATTCGACCGCGAAGAAGATATCGAAGAAGAGGAAGAGGAAGAAGAAGGATTCGAGGATGTCAAAGACATCGAAGAGGTCGAAGAGGAAGAAGACCTCGAAGAAACCGAATACGACCGCTAGGCCCAACGTGACGCTGGACTCAAAAGTTCAATTCCTGCAGAACTAAAAGAAATTAGCGAGCCTTTTACGTTAGCACCCATCCTTCGACCTTTGTAAAGGGAACTATAAAGTGCCTAACAGATTTTCAAGCTTGCCGACAATCTGTTTAGACACGATGCCAAGCTCATCGGTCAAGGCTTGGGTTTCGCTTTCTGAATTCTGATTATAAGCTTCTATGATGGCGTAAAATATTTCGTGGACTCGCTTATGAGGGCCATCTATTTCTTTGAAAATTACGTTTGAGTTTGGGTTTCCTTCAATCTTTGGGTGACCCTCATTGAAATACCATTTTCCCAGTCTGCACTTGGTATGGTCTTTCAGGGCAGGTTTGGGGGACAGCCGAATTTTCCCCTGCAACATATTATTGATTCTTTCCAGCCACAAAAGGTGATCCCCTATGGCAATTTGGATCAAGGCTTTATCATCCAGCACCACACTACTAAAAAGTGCATCCACATTTTGAGCGGCCTTAATGGTTTCGCCAATAGCCCGTTTAGTATCATTATTAATTCTATCCGTGGTCGAGGTGATGCCATCAAGAAACTTGTTAATGCTTGCTGAACTTTCTTCCGTAGCATACTTGTGTTGCTCGGTAGATGTATTGATTTGCTCAATCATTTCTTCGATATCCCTGGATTCAGATAATATGGTGCCCAGGGAACTGTTTACCGATGTTATTGACAGGGTTCCTTCGTCAACTCTTTTTAAACTGTCACTCATCGACTCAGAAACTTTTGCAGTTTGCTCTTGAATCGTTTCAATTGCCTGGGTGATTTTACTGGTTACTTCAGCAGTATCCTGGGAAAGCTTTTTAACCTCATTTGCGACGACGGCGAAGCCTTTTCCATGTTCGCCAGCTCGCGCGGCTTCAATGGTTGCATTCAAAGCCAGTAGATTTGTCTGGCTGGCAATTTTTATAATCATTTTCGTTGCATCAGATATTTCTCCGGCACTGGCTTTCAAACTTTCAATCTCTGCTACAGAAATTTTTACATTTTCTGATACGGTTCCCATTAATACTTCTGCTTTGCTGGCAACCTGATTTCCTTCTTCGGCCATACCTTTCATCTTCGATGAGGCTGATAAGACCTCGGAGGAAAAAGAATTAATCTCCTTTACGGTTGTCGCCATTTCTTCAGTGGCACTGGCTATCGTAGTCGCCTGATGAACATAGTCGTCCAACTGTTCCTGAATCATTTGAATGTCGTCCTCAAGGTTAATTCCCCTGGCGGCAACTTTGGAGTTTGCTGTCCTCACATCAACAAGAATATGTTCCACGCTTTTTATTAACTTGTTTATTAAATTTTCCAGAGAGCCTTCGGGAAAGTTTCCTTCAATTTTTCTGGCCAATAGAATCTTTTCTGAACAAATGGACGATAGAAACTTCTGAACACTGGAATTGTCTGTAGAAGAGCCTTGGATTTCTTGATTCATAAGTCTCAACTCCTGAAAAATAAAGACTGTGTTAAATGAAAAAGTTTTTGCCCACGAGAACCAACCTCGGGTTAAGGTAGCAATGTCAACAAGCCTAGGATTAAAGGCTTAACGATAATTTTTTACTTAACGTGATTAGAACTTTTCACCACCGGGCATGGCCTCTAGCGGGGGTGGCAAAGCTGCGATCCCAAAGTTAAAGGGTTTACGATAATTTCTTGCTTGATGGGAATAGACCTGTTGGCCCCACGCCGAATGGCTACCATGAGGTGCGCCAGAGTTCCTGGGAGCTTTTCATTTTAAAGATTTCGTTGACCTTGGTTACAAAGTTTTCATCGCTGTAGGTTTTAGTATATTCATCGCCTTTGGTCTTGTAGGGG
>JAJRVU010000085.1 GCA_024277145.1 Planctomycetota bacterium | reverse complement strand
GTTTGGCCTGCTATTGATGTGAATAAATCGGGAACTCGACGTGAAGAACTTTTAATGGGCGAAGAAGAATTACGAAGAGTCTGGATTTTGCGCAGGGTACTGAACGATATGAATCCTGTTGAGGCAATGGAATTGCTGACCAGTCGAATGAGAAAAACAAAAACGAACGAAGAGTTTTTAATGAGCATGAACCTGGGTTAGATCACTATTGATTTTAACTGCTTCACGGCTATTGACGATGGACCGGAACGGGCGTAAAACAGGACTGCTTTTCATACACATACTATCATTTTTAATACATACTGTAAAATAGAGTGAATCGGGAACTAAAGAGGAAATGGTCGAAACAATTGAAGGAGATTTATCTGGCAACGGGATGAAATTTGCGATTGTTGTTTCAAAATTCAATGATTCAATCACGCGGAAACTTCTTTCAGGTGCTGTTGAAACTTTTGAAAAACATGGTGTCTCCGGCGATGATCTGACTGTTGTTAAGGTTCCCGGCGCTTTTGAAATTCCTATCATTGCAGATCGGCTGGTTCAATCGAAAAAATATTCTGCAATTTGCTGTCTGGGTGCAGTGATTACCGGTGAAACAACACATGACCAATATATTAATCACCAAATTTCCCGCGCGATAATGGATTCCTCAATTAAATCAGGAACACCTGTCCTCTTTGGAATATTAACCTGCCAGACAATGGATCAGGCAATTGATCGAACGGGTGGACGCGTCGGTCACAAAGGATCCGAAACAGCGTTAGCTGCAATTGAAATGGCTAACCTGATTAACCAGATGAACTCATAAACTAAAACATTCTCTCCCCATAATTTAAAAAATACCCCCCAATGGCACGCCTAAGTAAATCACGAAAAGTTGCATTACAAATGCTTTATCAAGCCGATGTGAATCCGGAAATGGATATTCACGTTGTCCGGGAAATGATTGATGAGCAAATTAAAGATGAAGACATCAGGGATTTTTGCTGGGTACTTTATACCGGTGTGATGGAATGGCGAAATCAGCTTGATGCTCAAATCAAAGGGGTCGCTGAAAACTGGTCACTGAAGCGAATGGCTCCTACTGATCGAAACATTCTCAGGATCGGAGCTTTTGAACTACTCAGGACTGATACTCCTGCAAGCGTGGTCATTGATGAATCTGTGGAGTTGGCAAAACTGTTTGGAACTGCTCAGTCCTTTCAATTTGTCAACGGGATTCTCGACAAGCTGAATTCCAACAAGGAATCGTAGAAAAGACGCTGTACTCGCAAGGCTTCTTTCATGCATACTGCTTCTTGAAATGTGATCGCATGTATACATTTATGGCGTGATCCTGTTCGTTTTCAGAAAAACGGTCGGAATTCCTATCTTCTTTGATACCAATAGTATGCATTTGTTAAGTGGTAGTGGAAATCTAACATCCCTATTTTTTCTTTGATTTTTCCACCCCCTTTTTGCTACTATCAGTTCATTCATCTCAAGAGGAAAATTCATTTAACCTCGTTTATTTTTTATCGAACCTGGATTGTTGGTAATCTGTCTGAATATCAATAAAGACAAGTAATATAATTTCTTTTTCAACTCTGATAACTAAATTATAAAACTCCATGAATTCTGAACAATTTCAATTCTGTGTAGAGTCGTGTGTAGTTTTTGGGAAGGGCTAAAATGCAAAAACCGATAGTCGCGCGTGATATCATGGTGAAAAAGCTCATCACATTAAATCCTGAAATGGATATTTTTGAAGCGATTGATCTACTTTTGAAACATCGTATCTCAGGCGCTCCGGTTGTTGATGAAGATAATATGCTGATCGGCATTTTTTCTGAAAAGAATTGCATGAGTGTTTTGTTAGAAGGAGCTTATAGTCAACTCCCATCGACTGCAGTGTTTGCTTTTATGAGTACCAATATTTGCACCGTCAGTGAAGAAACAGATTTACTGACAATAGCTCAGACATTCAGGAGTCAGCCCTATCGCAGGCTTCCGGTTTTAAGAGATGGCAAGCTCATTGGTCAAATCAGCAGAAGAGATATTTTACAATCAGTCAATGAAATTACACGGAATAAAAAAGGTCAGGACAGCGCGTTGTTGTACCTCAGTTCTCTGGTGGATGTTACAGAGACGCGTTTGTATAACTAAAACTGAAGAGATCAGAGTTGGATTCCCAACTTTCCATCGTGATCATCCGGCACTTTCAGGATGCAGCCGGGTGAGACGGTGGATTCGGGATTCATGAAAATGTTTGGTATGTTTTTAGAACTCTTACCCGTTTTTAGAACTCTTACCCAGGGAGCCCGATATGGATAGTCCGCCCTACATGTGAAGTTTGAGACATTGGCATCTCAATGTTTCACATGTTTGTCTTTAAAGATTCATTTTACCAGGCTGTTTGCTGGATGCAGTAGATGGCCTTTTTTATTTGTTGCTCGCTAATTGCTATCCGTTACGAAATCAGATTTCAGCATCATACGCCATCCAATTTCATAAACTCTCTCATTAATGATGTTGCATAAACCCCGGAAGGTAATTCAAAACAAAATCGAATCCCTTCTTTTTCTTCCTGAACCTGAATTTCCTCAGGCCAGACAAGATAAGCTCTTCGGGTTCCTGATGTCAGCTTCTTATATTGACTGAACAGTTCAGGCGTTAAACCGGAGAATTCCAGAATAAATTCATCCCGTTCAGATGCATCATGTGTAGCCTGTTTCATCTTCGGTCCAAAAATGGGTCCCGAGGTAACAATTTCACGCTGGTTGAATCTTTGCTGTTCAGCTTCAACATCCTCTGTAATAAAAACGCCTCCCGATTCACTCACTTTCATTACATCTCCATTTAAGACCGTGAAAAGCAAGTCGTCTTGCATTCTTCTGGAGAGTGCCTGATTAAACAAAGCAGATTGAACTGCAGACAAAGAGAGGCGAAGGAGAGATCGATTCCTTTTCAGTTTTGCTGAACTTGTTGAGGTGGGATTGAGTAGTAATTCCAGGCCATTATGAACTGTCTGGTTCTTATGACCAAAACGCTGGGTTCCGTAATAATTAGGAAATCCTTTTTGCAGAATGATATCTCGAATTTGACAAGCGATTTCAAAGGCATTTTCATTGGAGTTACGAACAAGAATTTGAAATCGGTTTCCTTTGAGGTGTCCCGTTTTCAATTTGTTTTTATGGAGACCTGTTTCAAGAATTTCAAAGAAATCTGCGTTCGATTTTTCAAGATCATTTTGAAATTGAGCGGGTATGGAAAGATACTGCCTTGAAACAGACTGTTTATCCTTCAATCCTGCTTTGCCGATATCCCGTTTGGAAATTCCCAATGTTTGAGAAAGGTGTTTGGCCAGGTTGTCTGTGGAAATTTCTTTTTTCTCAATCCATAGAAAAAGATGATCGCCAGCCCCTTCAGGATGATAAGCGGGAATTTCCTCGACAATAAAATCTTCGGGATGAGTTTTCAAGTCCCCCTGAATTCCCGGAATGTCTTGGGTGAGGTAGGGAAGTTTCTCTTTAAACAGAGATTCTGCGATAGGATTCAAGGCGAAAATATTCCTTTATTAAGTAGTTGGCAGTAAGTTTTTATAGTTTATCAGTGTTTGTTATTTATAAAAGCTCAAAGGAACCACAGATGGACACAAATGATCACAGATTATTTTAAAAGAGAAAAAGAATCTCACGCAGAGATCGCAAAGCCCCGGAGAGGGGAAATGTTTGAACAACCTCTATAAACTTATCTGCCTGTTCATTTTTGTGAGAAAGTCCAGTTAAAGTGTCGGGATTATAAATTTGCGTCTACCTGTGCTTATCTGTGGTTCAAAAAAACAGAGTGAGAAAAGACTTTCCCCTACTCAATAATGTAATAAACTTATCATGGGTTACTTATTGTTGTTAAAAAGTAATTTTCATCAAATCACAAACTTCCTGAATTGTTTTTATAAGAAGATCAATATCTTCCGGGAAGACGTTCCCAATATTTCCAATCCGGAACGTATCTGCAGAAGTCACTTTTCCGGGATAAAGAACAAACCTGCGTTCTTTCATCAGGTTATAAAATTCAGAGAAATCAAAATTGGGATGATTCGGATAAATGAATGATGTGATTATCGGAGAATGAAGTTCACTTTTCAGGAGCAATTCAAAACCGATTTTTTCCATGCCCGCCACCAGTCGAGTCTGGTTTTCACAGTACCGGTTGAATCTTTTTTTAATTCCACCCTCTTCATCCAGTTCTTTCATAGCTTGCGCAAACGCAAGAACCGTGTGAGTGGGGGAAGTGTATCTCCATTTTCCTTTCCCTTTTTCCATTTCTTTCCATTGGTCAAAAAGATCAAGGCTTAAAGACCTCGCCCATCCTTCTGTATTTTCAAACAATTTTTGATTTGCAATGACAAATGAGAAGCCGGGAACACCTTGAATGCATTTATTGGCTGACGAAATCAGGTAATCAATGTGAAATTCGTCCATATTAATGGGAATGCCTCCGTAAGAAGACATTGCATCCAGAATATAGATTCGTTTTTGTTGATGTACGATTTTCCCAATCTCTTTTACGGGATTCAACATCCCGGTTGTGGTTTCACAATGAACGATTGCAACATGTGTGATATCAGGATCACTGGAAAGCGTTTCGTCAATTCTGGATAAATCGACCGCTTCCAATTCAGAAAGATCCAGCAGGGTTAAATTGAGCTTAAGCCTCTCAGCAATCTGGGCAATTCGCCTTCCATAAGCGCCATTACTGATGACCAATAATTTTCCATCGGGCGGAATGACTGAACCAATAGTTGCCTCCACGCCAAAGGTTCCACTTCCCTGCATCAAAACAGAAGTGTACTCAGCAGATTCTGTTGCCAGTCCGACAAGATCGGTACGAATTTTCTGTACGATCGAATTATAATCGACATCCCATGTCGAATAATCAAACATCATTGCATCATGGACAGATTTTGTAGTTGTGAGTGGTCCGGGAGTCAACAACAAATAGGGAATATCAGCGTCCAACTTTGTCACCTGTATTATCAAACAATTCAATGGAATAGAAATCTCAGATTGATATCAATAATTTCCATTACAAATATCAACACGCACCCATGCTACTCTATTTATTGTGTTGTTTTGAATGATACCGAGGGACTAAATCTGGAAATATTATTGTTTCACCAGTTTTTTGACGAGCCAGTCTCCCATGACGATCACTTCTTCATGAATGGTCATCCAGGGATGCCCGCCCCCTTTTTTGATGATCAGTTCAGCGGAAATTCCTTTTTCTTTCAGTTTGGCTAACAGCTTTTGTGAATGTTCCAGCGGAACTTGTTCGTCTGCATCGCCATGAATCAACAGGAAAGGTGGGGCAGATTCCGTCACCTGATAATAAGGGGAAATTGCTTTAAGCTCAGCTTTATATTCTTCAACGCTTTTTACTTTATTGTTGACCTTACCAAATGTGAGCATGTGAATAATGATTTTACGTTTTTTGATATCTTCTTCAGTTGGTGGTTTTTTCGGTTTTCCATAATTGACAAGGTCCGTTGGAGGAAAGAAAACAGCCACGACCGCAACCCGGCTTTCATCGTCAGCAGTCAATCCGGCCAGGCTTGCAAGATGTCCTCCCGCAGAAGCGCCGATTAAACCTAATCGATCAGGATCAATACTGTATTTTTTTGAATGAGCTTTGACCCACTTAATACCAGTGTGAACATTCTTCAACATTTCTTTGCCGGTAAATTTGGTAATTGATCCGGGACGGACAGCAAAAACAACAAAACCACGCTGGCACATCGTTTCATAAAATCGAGACCGTTTATGATCTCGAATTTTACCACGATCAGAATGCCATGCTCCCGATGCAACATCGACAATTGCAAGGCCACTCTTTTTTCCTTTGGGGACAAACACATCCAATAATAATCCAACCCCTGCAGTTTCTGCATAGACGATATTCTTATGCTGTTCGTAAGAACTCTCTCCCAGACAAACCGAGCCAAAACATAATGAGAGGAACAGGCAAAATGGTGTAATGATCTTGTAGGATTGCATATTAATGGTCCTTATGACGCTGATAAAAATAATGAAATATTTCTAATGAGTGGTATCAGTAATTATGTAGTGAGGTGTCAATAATCTTCAGGAATCAGAGATTTTCATAATATTTCATCAAAAACAGATCACTGGCAGGGGATTTTGGGATCCCATACTGAACTATTTTCACCCTGATTCATTATGTATGCGGATGTCATCTTTTCTGTCAGAAGGTTAGAATCGTTTTTTGTTGCTTCCGTATTTCATATGGTTTAGAACTATTTTTTTTGGCCGTAGTGGTCGCGATTTAATCTTCAGAAACTAAACTTCCACGAACCAGAACTGTCTTCATGAAAAGGTAAACTGCTTAAATGTCTGATTATTCTCGAATTGCCCGCTCCATGGAAATGTATCAACATGCGCGTGAAATTATTCCGGGAGCGACCCAGCTTGTCAGTCGTCGTCCTACAAGATATGCATTCGGGGCTTCTCCTGTTTTTGTGAAGTCCGGCTCAGGTGCAAGGGTCATTGACGTTGATGGAAATGAATACATCGACTGGGTCAGTGGCATCGGGGCAATTATTCTTGGGTATTGTGATCCCGTTGTTGATCAGGCGGTGATCGAACAGATTTCCAAAGGGACCGTTTTCTCTTTGACACATGAATTAGAAGTGGAGTTGGCAGAAGAACTCATCAAACGAATTCCATGTGCTGAGAT
>JAJRVU010000084.1 GCA_024277145.1 Planctomycetota bacterium | reverse complement strand
CGTTGTATAATTTACATTCTTGAATTAAGGTCAACTTCAGTCCTATGCCAAGCTTGACTGTTGAGAATTATCTTAAAGCAATTCTCCAAATCTCGTTACAAAAAAAACTGGAGTCTGTCTCCACAGGTAAACTTGCAGAAGAGCTTTCTGTCTCGCCGGGAACTGTCACCAGCATGTTGAAATCCCTGGCTGATGCCAACCTGATCAATTATGTGCCGTATGAAGGAGCAAGCCTGAAAGAGGATGGTCGAAAACTGGCCATTCGTATGCTCAGGAGACATCGGCTGATTGAACTTTTCCTGGTCGATACTTTGAACTTGACCTGGGATTGTGTTCATCAGGAAGCTGAAAACATGGAACATTCTGTCAGTGATTTCCTGATTGATCGAATTGATGACTTCCTCGGTCATCCAGCGACCGATCCGCATGGTGATCCTATTCCAAGTTCAGAAGGAGTTATGAGAACCGATCTTTCCTCGGTTGTTCCTTTAGAGAACTGTGCAGAAGGTGCTCGTGTTCGATTTGTTCGTGTCATTAATCAGAGTGAAGAATTCCTTCGGTTTCTGTCTAATTCAGGTTTTAAACTTGGTGAAACTGGCATTGTTATCGAAAATAATCCCGAAGCAAATATTGTAAAAGCACAACTGGACGATAGTGTGCTCACGATTGGACAGAAAGCAGCTTCTCAACTGCTTGTGGAACCTGTTGAACCTTAACTTGATTATCCTTCAGGAACCACAGCTTCACACAAATGACCACCGATTTTACAAAGAAAAGGCATCACGCAGAGTTCGCGAAGCCGCAGAGAGTTTAATCAATAATTGTCACAGTATTAACAATTGAATAAATTTATTAAACACGAAGTCAGAAAGACACGAAGAAGAATTAAAAGAGTTCCGAGGGCACAAGAAGACCCATCTTCACCGTCCCATGATTATTAACTGTGAGAATCTTTTTTTGTGATATTTAATTGGTGTCTCTCTGTGTTTATTTACGGTTCAAGAAAAACTGGTTTTCCATACTCATGAACAACTCCCCTCAACATTTTATTCTTGGCTCTCGATCTCCTCGCAGGAAGGAACTTCTTGCGTACCTTGTTCCTGAAAATGAGATCTCCATTATTCCTCCCATTTCAACAGAAGAAAAAAACTTTAGCGATCTTTCAAAGTGGGATGAAATTATAAACAGGGTGTCAGAGATTTCACTCGATAAAATGAATGATGTTTTTGAGCAAGTTGTTTCCCGGAAAGAATTTCCTGATTTTGCTATTTTAACTGCTGACACGGTGGTGGTGGTGAAAGAAAAGAGGACAGGAAAAAAAGAAGAGGGGAAAGAAGAAGCGGTAAAAGAGAAAGGACTCGATTGTTTTTCCGTGCTTGGGCAACCACCTGAAGGGCCCGATTGGAAAACGACGGTTCAGGAATGGTTTGAAAAATATTATCTGGATCAAGACCATTTTGTCGTCACTGCGTTTAGCTTACAGGATTCCCGGAACAGGAAAATCACAAAAACAGTTACAACAACGGTCCGCTTTCGATCCGACAGTCTTCAGTATCTGGACTGGTATTTTTCTACAGAAGAATCAATCGGGAAAGCAGGCGGGTACGGGATTCAAGGAAAAGGGAGTATTTTTGTGGATCGGCTGGAAGGAAGTTTGAGCAATGTCATCGGGCTTCCTTTAAATGAACTTTCACAAGCGATCAAGGAAATTAATCCCAGTTCATGAAAAAATATTATGGAGCTTTGGATTCGAAAAAGCTGGCCCAGTTTTCATTTCCCCCTAACAGTTCATTGCTTAATTTTCTCATTCCTTGAATCCAACGATCATAATCTCCTGCTTTTCTCTGGAAGAACTTGGCAACAATCGGATGCGGCAGAACCAGAAACGTGCCTTCCTTCATTGCTTTCATGACTGCATCGGAAACAACCTCTGTCGAGATGGAATCCTGCTGAAGAAATTTTGCAACACTGGTACCCCCTTCAATCATTTTCGTTTGAACACCAAGCGGACATAAACAGCCAACTTCAATTCCTGCATCACCATAGGTGACAGAGAGCCACTCTGCAAAGGAGACGGCAGCATGCTTCGTCATTGCATAAGGAGCAGAGCCAACCTGGGTCAGTAGCCCGGCAGCAGAAGCCGTTTGTAATAAGTAGCCCTGTTTTCGTTCCAGCATCGAAGGAAGAACAGCACGCGAAGCATAAACATGAGACATCACATTCACTTCCCAGCATTTCTGCCACATTTCGTTTGAAGTGGTTTCATCGGTTCCTGAAGCAATTCCTGCGTTGGAACAAAAAACGTCTACTGGTCCGAATTGTTCTTCTGTAATTTTCACAACATTTTTAATATCATCTTCAATAGAAACATCACATTTAACAGCAAGTCCATCAATCGAATTCGCAACTTCTTCTGCGTCTTTCATATTAATATCTGCAATGACAACTGCTTTGGCGCCTTCTTTTTTAAAACGCTCACAAAGCCCTTTTCCAATGCCACTGCTTCCACCGGTGACGATGACCACTTTATCTGATATATCCATTTATTTACTTTTCCTGTCACGAAGTAATTATTTTTATTCCAAGAACATTTATACTCTATTGATGCCTGAAATTTCAAAGCAGTTGATTCTTAAATCGTTCTCAATTTGCAACTCAACAGAACTATGGTACATTATGATCATGATAAAAGGGCATTTCAGGGGATTCAAGAACCTGACCGGAAAACCTGGCAGTAAGATTATTGACGATAGAAATAAGTGATTTATGAAAAAAATTGGTTTTATTGGGGCTGGCAGGATGGCAACTGCATTGGCGCAAGGGCTTATTAAAGCCAGCTTCACCACTGCTGATTCCATACAGGCATATGATATTTATGAAAGCGCCCGTGAGAGTTTTCAGGAAAACACCGGAGGCAAAAGTTCTGACTCCCTTGAAAGCATGATCTCTGAATCTGACATTCTGGTTTTATCCGTTAAACCTCAACAGATGGTTGAAGTCCTTAATGAAATCACGACGCTGATCACTGAAAATCATTTAGTCATCTCGATTGCAGCCGGCATTCCAATCAAAACCTATCTTTCTAATCTGGGGAATTCCTGCAGGTTTGTTCGTGTCATGCCTAATACACCTGCATTGGTTGGGGAAGGGGCGAGCGCTTTTTCGTTGGGAGGGAAAGCAACACCCGAAGACAGTCACTTGGTTCTGGAACTGCTTTCAACAGTGGGATATGCAACAGAAGTTCCTGAAAAACTGCTTGATGCAGTGACGGGATTATCGGGAAGTGGTCCTGCTTATGTTTACCAGATTATAGAAGCTTTGAGTGACGGGGGAGTTCAGGTCGGGCTTCCAAGAGACATAGCCACTAAACTGGCTGCACAAACATTACTGGGAGCAGCCAAAATGGTTCTGGAGACGAATGAACATCCGGGAGTATTGAAAGATGCAGTGACAAGTCCCGGGGGAACAACCATTACCGGACTTCAAACACTTGAATCCCACGGCCTTCGGTCTGCCTTGATGATGGCGGTGAAAAATGCGACATCAAAATCCATTGAACTCGGAAAATCATCATAATCGGAACAAAAAACCATTCAATTCTCTGGAATTGCTTCTCTATATTTCAAAATCCGCTTTGATTTATCGTTATTCATTTGACTGATTCTTCTTGTGACATATTCTTCAATTGAGCAATTCTGTCGAAATGCTTGATGCTACCGATCTGGATTAACAGTTCATGTTAACAAGTCGGATTGATAGCAAACAGACAATGTAAACACACGAGCAAGATACCGCCAGATGCAAACTAATATCATCAATTCCGATACAATCTCACAAAGGGTCAGTACAGTCCCGGGGAATCACCCGATGGACACGTCCCGTTTGTTGACGGGGTTGATGAGTTTCTCAAAAATTGCAGAACTTAAAGATTTAGATGTTCCCATCTCCAAAGAATTGGCCGGGGCGATTTCTCCGAATGTTCTCAGGGTTCTGCTTTCGAGTCTTCGATTTCGTGACCCTGCTACTGTTAATCACACAAGACGAGTTGCCATGCTGGCGACAGGGATTGCAGAATATGTTGGCTGGGAATATGAAGAACAGAAAAAACTGGAGATAGCAGGTCTCCTTCATGATATCGGCAAAATTGGAGTCCCGGACAGTAT
>JAJRVU010000083.1 GCA_024277145.1 Planctomycetota bacterium | reverse complement strand
CGTCTCGCATTCTTTGAAGATCAACATGCACATAATCTCAACCCAATTGCACTTACGCGTCCTGTGTTTGATTTGGTTTGTGGTCGCTATTCTTTACGTGAACGTATTCTGAAGGTACTCAATCCAGACCATTGGGGAGTTCTTGTACGTGACTACTTAAGTGAAATTTTTCTTGAAGAGAACAGTCAAACATCTGTCAATAATTCACTCTGGCTCGCAAATCAACCCACCTTACTTGTGAACGGACGCTGGATTCCATCTGTTGAATCGTTACTTCATTTACGTACCCTCAATACAAATGAAGTTGGCATGGTGGGTGATACGATTGTCTATTTAACTCTTGATCCAACTGAGGCAATATTAATTTCAGGTGTTGATCAAATCGAAGATACTCTCACTCACATTGCCAAAGGGCATCAGCAAGTGCAAGTTGCTGGTTCGTTGATTCAGTATCCGTGGGATTTAGTCAACTTAAATGGTTCACAATTAGATGTTGATTTTGAACTTGCTTCACAATTAGATAAGCGAACTCCTTTTTCGGGCAGGATTGAGCTTCGAGGAACAAGTGATCTTATCTCTATTGCTCCAGATGTTGATATCGATCCGTTTGTTTTGTTTGATGTGAGAAACGGTCCTATTACTATTGACCGAGGAGCAGTCATCCAAGCATTCACACGTATTGAAGGACCTTGTCATATTGGTGCTGAAACGCAACTATTTCGAGCTAATATAAGAGGTGGAACAACGATTGGTCCGGTTTGCCGTGTTGGAGGTGAAATTGAAGAAACTATCATTCATGGTTATACCAATAAATACCATGATGGCTTTTTAGGACATAGTTACGTTTGTCCCTGGGTCAATCTGGGAGCACTTTCGACCAATAGCGATTTGAAAAACGACTACTCTGCTGTCCGTGTCCCCTTGGTGGGAACTCCTGTCGATACACATAGCAACAAAGTTGGTTGCTTTATTGGAGACCATACGAAAACAGCTTTAGGCAGTTTGTTTAATACTGGTTCTTCGATTGGTGTGATGTCGATGGTTTTACCGGGAGGCGAGTTATTGCCGAAGCACATTCCTTCGTTCTCACGAATTTGGCACGGATTACTTGACGACAATTTAGACATCGAAGCAGCATTTGTCTCCGCGAAAATTGCAATGGGACGGCGAGGGTTCAATTTCTCAAATACTCAACAACAGTTATTACGTTTATTACACGAACAATCAAAACAGGAAAGAGAACATGCAATCCAAAGAATGGAGAGACTGAATATTGCTTCCTGATTTGAATATGTTTACTTATCAGCCGATGAAAGTTTCAGTTCACCCTTTTTCCATTGGTTGTACAGAATACTATCACGAAAACGACTGAAACCAAACCCAGAACCAACCATACCAGAACGAATTCCTCTGGCAGGACGCATGACTGCAAGAGATGTAAATTCTTTTAAATCCCAGTCTTCCGATTTGACATTATGGCTGTAACTTCCTGCTCTACGGCGTGTGGAGCACCCAATAGTTTTTTTAATTGGTTTGATGTCTTTTTTTCCCCAAAACTTACTCCACGATCTTGCGTCTCTCACAGAAGAATATGACTTTCCATTTGCTCCAATCCATTTCGAGGTATCATAAATATTTCCTTCACCACTCCAAGAACGTCCCGTTTTTTTATACCCCGATTTCAGCATTGAACTTCCCAAGTCTTTGACTTTATAGAGTGAATTTGTGCTGTTGAAAGCAATTGAACCATCAAATTTCTTCATTGGGAAACCTTCTTTGCATTGAAGAGTTATTTTATTTAATGCGACTGTTACTTCCGGTTTGTCATTTCCAGATTTACCGACAAATTGAATTGCTGCATTACTGAAGAGTATTGAGTTATCAATATCAACCTCTTGCTTTCCGTTTCCCTCAACTTCTATGCACGCTCTCCCTCCAATGAGCATACTATTTTTGACATAAACCAATCCCGGTTTTTCAAGAAGAATAGCAGCAGTCCCTTTGCGATTTGTTTCAGAGATGCGACAATTGAGCAACTTCAAATTACCACCATTTACCCGAATCCCATTCCATATAACAGAAGTTCTGCCAATGTTAGGGGGGTCCATTTCCATGCGAAGCCCTTCAATGGTGAGCGTTCCTTTGTTGACCTTAAACAAATATCTCGATTCAACGTCGCGGGCAGGATCGTTTCGGACACCTTTTTCATTATATCCAATATCATATTTCATCTGCGGTTCATAACCAAAACCTGCTTGAATATTCAAGCTGTGATCGACAAGAATATGTGGCAATTTGAAAGGACCGTTCCCATCGATACGAATGACATCGTTCTCTTTAGAAGCAGCGACAGCAAGTTTCAATGTGTGAAACCGAGGTTTCCCTTTTTGTGAAACAATTTGAAATTTCTTTACTGGATCTCCTTCAAGCAACCGAGAAATATCACTCCCTAAATTAGCTTTTCTTAAAAATAGAATTGCAAAAGAAGTGTCAGATAGTGTTTTGGTTTCAGATTCCCATGCTCCATTATCTGAATTTTGAGAATTGATGAGGTAAGAAGCCCCCTTATCAAACCAATTAACTCCTCCAAATGTATCTTGCCCAAGCAAAACACCCAATCGTTCGGTTGACCAGAGGTAGTATCGAACACCGCTTCCCGCTTTTACCCAATCACCTGCTTTTTTTAATCCTTTTTTGAAGACAGGGTCTTCCATCAATGTTTTTGCTTCATCTTTTTCTGCTTCAGTTTCTGTTGTTCCGCTTTTTCCTTCACGAATACGTGTTGCTCGCGATACAGTCAAACAAAATAATGCAGCAAAGGTCATTGAGTTTTTTGAAGGTTCAGCCGAAGACTGTTGTGGTTGAAGATCTCCCGCATTGGGGGCGACTCGAGGTTTTTCTTTTTCATCTCCTTCAACACTAAAAATGTTAAGGTCTTTAGGAACACGATAACCCCAACCACCATCTTCATTTTGTGTTTTTAAAAATCGTAATGCAACATTTCGCATTGAATCATCAATTTTAATTCCCGAACGCGACGCAGCCCATAACCCTAATACTGCAAACTGCGTGCAACTATTATCACCAGGACTTTTTGTGGGTTTGGGACGCAACTTTGGATTTGAGAAGATCAACGAACTCACCTTAGGGCATGAGTATGTCCACCCACCACTTGTGCATTGCCCTGCGACAAGTCGTGCAGATAGATTACGGATCAGTTTTTTGTCTGATTTATTACCCGTCCGAGAAAGTAGCAACACCGTTAAAGCTAAATCGTATGTTGATGTTAACTCTTTGGTATTTTTTCGAAGATACCGCATTCCTTTCTCAATAATTGGATCTGTTTCAGGCACACCATTTTCTAAAAGTGCCAAGGTACACAATGCAGTAATACCAACTTGATGCCCGTCAAATTCCCAGCTTCCATCCTCTTGTTGCTGAGATTTCAAATAGTCCATTCCTTTATGTCGTGACTGTTCAATCACTCGATCTGAAACTTCAATGACAGGTTTTGCCTCTTCTTTCTTTTTTTCTGGTTGTTCTGCATCTTGTGAAAAAACAGATGAAGTAAAACTTCCTAAAAAAAGTGATGGCAAAAGAATTGCAAAGGAAATAAACTGTCGCATGCTGAACCTCTCAATGATAATCTTGATTTCAATATTGAATCGCTTGACATTCAGTGTACAGCAGATGAGCGATTCAAACAATCTATTATTCACTTCTTGTCAAGATTTACAGAAAAAGAAATTTTAGTGAATAACAAATCGATTTAAGAGGCAAGTAGCGTTGAAGCGTTTGAACAACACTCTACAGTTTTGGCGGTTTTGAAACTATTTCTTCACGAGATACCATAGGAATTGTCCTGAAATAACTTCCCTGTTTTGATTCTTCAAGCAAATATTGATTGCGGGGTGCCATGCTCCACGTTTTCGTGGGCATGCAATGTTGGAGTAAACGTAAAAAAAAACGATGTCAACCGTAGATTGCATGCCCACGCATCGAATCAAAACCGACATCAATCATTCAATCGAAGTCTCTTAATTCTCTAAATGATAACTTTATTCAGCGTGGAGCATGGCACCCCTGACTGATAAACAGGGAAGTTATTTCAGGACAATTCCTAACGTAAAAGATCGTTAAAATTTTAACGATCTTTTCAATATCAATTTCAGTTTGATCTGGCTGTCAAACCAGCCACGCTGGGATTAATGTTTTTCGCTGGGAAATTCAGTAGCCTGCTGGAGCATATTTGTAGGGTTGTTATTCTGTGGAGGTTCAATCAAACCTACTTTTGTCAAACTGAGATAGGTTAAAAACAAAAGTAGCGCGTATGTGAGTGTATTGGCAGCAAAATTTTTGCCCACAAACTTGATAGCAGAACCAGCAGATTTTTTCAGTTTTACACGAACACCACTCCATTGCACAGAGTACATCTCATCAAGTAGTAAATGTGAAAAGAAGCCAATAGAAACACCACCTGCCATCAGCAATCTGACCGAGATGGAATCATTTTTATAGGCAAGGAATGTCAACTCCGCAGCAATAAATAACGCAGGGACTGAATGAAACATTCCACGGTGAACAGAAAATTTTGAAAGAACAGAAGCGAGTCCATAACGAATTCCTGCGTACATCAACACAGCATAGAGCATGACTAATTCAGGATCGTTCTTTCCCCAATCCATTAAATGTCGCATCATCATAAATGGGGCAGCAGCAGCTAATAATCCAAAAACTTCCCGAATTGGTTTGCCTGTTTCTGAATCGAGATCAGGTAACATTCCTGCAATCCAAGTAAAGACACCAGCCAACGCACCTTGCACAGGTGTAAAGCCGAGCAGAAAAACTCCACTCAAACCGTAACCAATTCCACACAGTCCAGAAACCGAAATATGTTCGCGATAAGCTGCCATGTTGTCTTCCTTGACAAAAATGAAATAAATCCGAAATTCTAATATCTAAGTCCTAAACAAATCCGAATGTTCAAATTTCAAATGACAAAAACGTTTCGAATATTTGAATTTAGTATTTCTGATTTGTTTAGGACTTAGATATTAGGATTTTATTTTAACGGGAAGAATAGCACATTTCCACAATATCATACAATATCGTTCTTACCCGATAAAACCTGTAGCACATCATTTTTTAATGCAGCATTCACTGAGAAACCATCACCTGTGTAGATGGTCTCTTCTCCTGACCAGTCAAGAAAATGCCCACCCGCTTCTCGTAATATAGGAACCAACGCAGCACAGTCCCACGGAGAAAGTTCAGGATCAACCATTAAGTCTGCACGCCCCGTTGCGACAAGAATGTGCCCATAGCAGTCACCCCACCCACGCGCTAATTTTGTTTTGTCCATCAACGCCTCATACGCATCTTGTTTTCCATACGCATCCCAACGAGGTGTGGTGGTGCAGAAGGTCGCATCTTTGAGAGACGATTGTGTGGTGACCGCTGCCCGAATAAGTTCTT
>JAJRVU010000082.1 GCA_024277145.1 Planctomycetota bacterium | reverse complement strand
GAATCTACGTCACAAGCCTGTATCTTGCAGGAAATGTTTCTGCTCCTCATTGTCCAACCGATCTGATTTCAGTTTCTCTCAAAAACCGCCCACCAAACAAGAACAGCCTGTTCAATATCACCAAAGCAACTGACAACAAACTGTATTCCGAATTGAATCAGCTATCTTTATATCGTCGAAACCAGGCGCATCAGGAATTGATTCGTCGCGGAGATTCAAGTTTAAATCAGGCACTCTCCCTGCTTAAAAAAACAAATAGTTCTTCAATTGCATATCCACATTTACTCTGGTTAAGCGCTGCAAATCAGAATCCAGAATCAAAAAATCATTTAATATCCCTCACCCGTCACCCTCAAAAAAATATCCGCTGGCAAGCTTATCGCGCGATCAATCATTTTTATCCGGAAGAAACCAATCCTCTTGCCAATAAAATGCTTGACGATGCAGATCCACAAATTCAATTAAGCGGAATCACTCAATTAATTGATTCACCAGACACTCCATTTTCAATTGAAAAAATCGCAAACTTCGCATCGTGTGATGACACTTACCTCAGGCAGGCTGCAACAATACTTCTTGCAAAATCAAAACTAATCCCTGCAAAAGATCAACAGCAGAGCCTGCAATCTCTTGTTGCACATCCTTCTGAAGATTACCGATTGGCTGGAATTCTCGCTGCGGGCACAAGGTTGACTGTTCCTGATGCCCATGATATCCCACATGAAAAGATAAAACTAATTTCCCGAAAAGAAGATGTCTTTTACAAGGAAACAATTCTTTTTGCTGACTCGGATAAAAAAATCAACCTGAAAGATATAGGTCGGCTGGGCAGCTACTCCATTGCAATCAAATGGAATACGATTCCTCATTCAAAAGAAGAGATTGATTTAAAAAACTTACTAATACAGGCATTGAAAGATTCCAACACCCGAAACCGACTGCAAGCTGCCTACTATCTTTCACTTTTAAATGATCCTGCAATTAACCCGCTTGTGGAAAAAGCACAAAACGAATCTATCCTTGAACAATTCGCTCAGAAAACGGTTGAAACAATTCGTGAAGCCTGGGTTCTCGGACCATTCCCAAACAGTCCCGAAGGTTTCCAGAAGTCTCTCCCCCCGGAAACTTCAGCTATTGATTTAACAACGGAATATCCGAACAAGAAAAAAATGATTAAGTGGACAAAGAAAAATAATCCAGAAGGCCAATTTAAGTTCTCTGTAAATCCTGTTTCAGAGTCATCTCATTTTGTTTATTTTCAGTTTCAATCTTCATCAAAAACAGCTTTGCTTCTTCATTTGAAAAGCCATAACCATTTCCGTGTCTGGCATAATGGAAAGTTGCTTACAAAACGCTTTACAAGACCGGATCAATCCACACATTTTATTAAACTTCATGTATTCCCGGGAAGCAACGACATCCTGATTCGATTCAATTCCCAAAAGCAGGCAGGATATTCCAAGATTCAATTCCAGTCTGCTGGGAACGTTTCGGTATTCCTTCCGGAGCAACTCAATTCAAACATGTTAGCCCAACGATTAAAAGAAGCAGCAAAAGCAGGCAACTCTTTTTCCCTTTCAGAAGAGTTCCTCACAAAAAACTGGAACAAAGAATATCGAACTGGTGATTTTACAAATGGTCGCAAATTGTTTGGAGCACTTGGTTGCGTTAAATGCCATGCCATTTCCGAAGGCCAACCGGGCGGGGGAGCACCCAGCCTGACAGGTGCGTCCAAACGATTTACAATTAATCATCTGGTCGAATCAATTTTAATTCCGAGCAAACAGATTGCAGACCAGTTTCTCAGTTCCACAATCTTAACCGAAGATGGAAAAATCGTCAGTGGGTTGGTAATTTCTGAAACGGAAAAGAAACTTGAAATATTGCTTTCCGATTCCAGCAGAAAAACTATTTTACGCGATGAAATCGAGGAGCGTAAAACTTCCAAAATCTCCACAATGCCCGCTGGTATTATCAAAACCCCTAAGGAACTACAGGATCTATTGGCTTACCTCATGAGCAAGAACCCAACCCCTCCGTAAAGATTTTCATATAAAATCAAATGATATTATTGTAGCAAACATTTTTCTTGTCACTTCTTTTATTGAATGAATACCAGATGCGCAACTTTATCAATGGTCATTATCTTTCTCTTACAATCGTTCATGAATTTTTCAAAAAAAAACCATTTCTGAATCAAACAACTAAACACTGGATTCACATTTCGGGTTTCTTCATACTGCTTATTTCAATGAGAACATCATTAATTGCTGCTGAGAGCACTCAGGTAATCAACACGAACTTATTAATTGTTGGAGGAACCGAATCAGGCTGGGCTGCAGCGATTCAAGCTGCTCGCATGGGGGTTCCATCTATCGTTATAGTCAACGATATTGAATGGATAGGGGGACAATTCACTGCAGAATCTCTGGTTGCCATTGATGAAAATCGGAATCCACAAGGTTACGGACATGGCGTCCCATTTCCACGAGCAGGATTATTCAAAGAATTGATGGACCAGATAGAACACGACAATACTGAACGATATGGAACTCCACGTCCGGGAAATACTCATGTAATCACAACTGCACGACCTTCTCACATCGAAAAAATATTCAGAAAATTCCTGAAACCCTATATTCAATCAGGCCAAATCCGCCTGATAAACCATTACAGACCTGTTTCAACAACTCTCGATAAAAGCAATATCAGGCTTCGTGAAATTCATTTTCAAAAAACACAAACGCAAACTAATAACATCCATTCACAGAAATTGACAATTAAAGCAGAACTTACAATAGACGCTACCGACTGGGGAGATGTCATAAAAAAAACACCCGCTCGTTATGAATTTGGTCCTGACCTTAGAAAAACCTATAAGGAACCATTAGCACCTTTGGCAAGAAAAGGATTTCCTTTAACTGATATGAACCCAATTACTTATTGCATGGTTCTGAAAGAAACAAAAAAAGAACAAATCATCCCCAAGCCCCGCCACTATGACAGGAGAAATTATGATGGTATGTATTCTGACAACCCTGCAGTCATCTACAAAAGCAGACGTATTGTGGACCATTATCACTTCAAACAAATTCTCCAACCCGATGTACTTCTAGTCTGTTATGCAACTCATGATTATCCATTGGATATTCTTCCAGAATATTTGAATCAAGCATTGGAACAAACAGAAAAGGGAGCATCAAGGAAGAATATTGTTCAAATGTCTCCCGAGCAAAGAGAATTAATTTTTGAAGATGCAAAGGATTACACTCTCGGTTATCTCTATTATCTCCAGACTGTCATTTTTGATAAAACAGCAGATAAGAAATATAACTTTCGACGATTTATTCTATCTGATGAATTTGGCACCAAGGATCACCTTCCATTCAAACCTTATATCAGAGAGTCACTTCGCCTGAAGGCGATGTACATGATGAAGCAGCAGGATACAACTGGCTACGGTAATAATTCCAGCATGTTTGCCAAATCCATGTATTTCGATGGTATTGCATGTTGGCAATTTGAGTACGATTTCCATCCAACTGGGAGAAAATTTCTAACCGATAACAAATCAGGGCCATGGCATAACTATTTTCGAAAAGGAAGAACTTGGGGACCACCCTACAGCGGAAGATCACTTTTCCCTTGCAGGAGCCTCATACCTGAAATAATTGATGGGCTGATTGCTGCGCAAAAAAATCTTGGATACAGCAGTATTGTCAGTTCCGCATTAAGATTACATGATCAATGCATAGCTGTTGGTCAGGCTGCAGGAAGTGTTGCTGCAATATCTCTTACAAATAAAGTTCAACCAAGAAAAATCCCTGGCAATTCTCAATTTCTTGCAGAGGTTTGGGAATCTTTATGCACACGAAAGAAAAATGCGATTCCACATACACTCTGGCCTTTCCGTGACCTTGCTCCATCTCATCCTGCATTTGAAGCAATTAATCTCCTGGCCATTCGCCAGATTTTGGATATCAAACCGTATGAAATTGACTTCAAACCAGATTTACCAGCTAAAATAAATTGGATTAAAAAAGTCATTGAATTGTCCAGGACAAAAAAGCAGATTCCGCAATCACTTACAATATTGAAAAAGGACTTTACTCGTGGAGAATTTGCAATCAAATGGTGGAATAAAATTAAATACTTCCCGGATATGAAATTTATCAACCAATCAAATGAAGATTCAGATTCAGACGGCATTAATAATAGTCAAGATCCGCTTCCATATCATCCCGGTCAAGAGACCTGGACTGAGAATTTAATTCCATCTGATCGCAATGGAATCCCCAATGCTGATTTATTGAGTATCAATCTTGTGCGGGCAATCAATTTTTCAGGGGAACCCTCAAAAGATAATAAAGTGTTTGAAACTGATTCAGGGTTACCTTATTCAGAGTCACGAAAATTGGGTTGGAATCGGGATATCCAGAACTCGACACGAAAACGAATGCGATCTGGAAACCGACTTCGCTCCACATTCATTTTTACACGCAGTCATGACATTTGGAACTGTCATCTCCCTAATGGCCGGTACAAGATCACCCTTTGCATTGGAGATGAGGACTATTCTCAACCAGATCAAAACGTGAAGGTTGAAGGGAAAGAACTCTTCCTACATGCAGGGACTCTTGAAGGAGATTTTCAAGAAAAATCGATTTTGATCGACATAACTGAGAATCAACTTACAATTGAAATTGGGAAAGCTGGAAGCCAATCAAACACCTGCTTGAACTGGTTGATCGTACAGAAAGCAAAATAACCAACAAGTATGAAAATTTGATGAAATTCATCCATTCTCACCTTATTATAACAGTTTTCGGACTTCTCCTGAAATTCTGCTCGATATTCTTAAGAGTCGCTTGTTACCTGTCGCCCGAATGTTACTGTAAGAACAAAGCTGACAAATCCTGCTGATTTTGGGTCCATTTTCTTCATCTTTGCCTGTTTGTCCATTAGCTTGTAGAGTCTGCCTTCCTGATCTGATTGAGATCATTAAATAACGAGAACCGTTCCCATCGCTTATGAATCACCGCATTACACAAATATTGAAGAAAAGTGATATTGCTTCAATCACAATTATCCCTTTGATTGCAGTATTCGTTGGTGTATTGGCTGGTTTTGGTGCGGTTGCTTTCACGCATTTGATTGATGGAGTCAACTCGGTTGCCATCAAACCATTACTTTCACTTGCATCGGGTAATCAATCCTGGTTAGTCGTTTTAGCCTGTGTTCCACCTGCAGGACTTCTCTTTGTGACCTGGCTGACTCGTCGATTTGCTCCTGAAGCACAAGGGCACGGAGTTCCTGAAGTCATCACAGCAATTGCCCGGCATGATGGACGAATTCGTCCCCGTGTTGCTCTTGTGAAGATTTTTGCAAGTGGTATTTGTATTGGAACCGGAGGCTCCATCGGCCGGGAAGGCCCGATTGTCCAGATAGGCTCTTCACTGGGAAGCATGTTTGGGCAATGGCTCAAACTTTCCCCCAGATATATTAAAATCCTCGTCGCAGCGGGGGCAGCAGCCGGAATTAGTGCAACATTTAATGCTCCTCTATCAGGGGTAATTTTTGCAAGTGAAATTATTCTCGGAAGTTTTGCGATAGAAAGCCTGACTCCCATTATTATTGCAAGCGTTCTGGCAGATGTCGTCCAGCAACAGTTTGGTGAACATGGTGCCCATTCTGCTTTTCAACAATTGCATTATGAATTCAGTGGTGCCTGGGAACAGCTTCCTTCCTATTTTCTTCTCGGATTGATCTGCGGCTTAGCAGCGGTCAGCTTCACAAAAGTTCTTTATAAAATTGAAGACATTTCTGAAAAGAAAGTTCATAGCTGGGTCACGCGGGCAATCATCTGCGGATTAATTGTTGGAGTGGTCGGAGTCATTTACCCTAATCCTTCCCCCAATCTTTCTCCTTCTGCTCAAAGCGATTTTGACAAAAACGGCTTGCCGGATCCTCCTCTTTTCGGGGTAGGATATGGAGTTGTCTCTCATGCTTTGCACCTGGAAAACATCAGCAAGCCCACAACCCGGAATATGGAAACAACGGGAGAAAATAATTCTGAAACGGTACGTCTTGAGATATCTGAAATGGCCAGTACATTCTGGTGGCTCATCCCGTTAGCTTTTTTGAAGCCGATCCTGACGAGCACAACATTGGCAGGGGGGGGTTCCGGCGGAATTTTTGCCCCATCCTT
>JAJRVU010000005.1 GCA_024277145.1 Planctomycetota bacterium | reverse complement strand
CTACTTTTTCTCGCACTTTGGATGATTCGTTACTTCCCTGTCGAATTAATTCTCGATAACCCTGCTCGCTGTGGAGATAGCAAAGACTAATTGTTGCAGCAAAACGAATTTCATCATCAATCTCTCTCAGGAGGGATACTAACCCCGGAGTTGGTTCGTTATTTGAATTGCCAGTGTAACCATCAATTAATATGGAATTCCCGGTTTTACCTGCTGCCTGAATTGCAGCTAATTGTACTGTTCGGTCAGGATCATGAAGCAAAGGAAGAAGCCAGTTGGCATATTGCGGATCGGGATGTTTGATAGCATATTGACACCCCATTATCCGAATGTCGGCCCATTGATGGTAACCTGCGACTTTGGCCAGTAATATAATTTCTTCATTGGTATCATTCATAATACTGTTCATTGAATATCGCCAGATTAATTTGTCCTGCTCAATTTCCAATAATATTCGTAACCTTCTCACAGCCATCTTGCTTAATGTTCTGCCAGAGCCAATTCTTGCAAGTTCCTGTGCAGCCTTTCTGCGATCATGGACGCTCCCCTGTTCCATTCTTCGTAATGTTTTATAAACAGGATCAAGTTCAGGGAGAATTTCCTGAAAGATAATGGAACTGTTCTGGTAAGAAGCGGTACTTAAATATTCTTCGATAATGGGAACAGAATTTGAACTTTGGTTTTTCAGCCGTTTCATTGCAACCGAATCAAACGGAGATTCCGGGGGACGATTCACCAAGGCGTTCAAGTCAGTAAAAATTTCCTGTTTCGCATGGAAATCCATTTGACTGCTTTCCGGCTTCTTTTTTTCCCCAATTAACCCGATAAGGGTCAGGGAATAATCATGTTTCCGGGCAAAGGAATTAATTTGTTCAATCCTTTTTTCCTGGGGAAGATCAAAGGACAATGGCTCATTACCTTTTCCCGATTGAATCAGCATTCGCGCACAGACCCTTCTTGTTGCACGGAGTGATTTACTGAAACCATGCCCCCAGATTGGAATAGAATATTTTACAGGCCAGTCATGGATGGCATTTGTTGCTGCAATTTGCACTTCGGGATGCCTGTCCACAATAAAATGATGTTGTAATAAAGCAGATTCAACGGATGGGTATTGTCTTAATCCTTCTGCAACTGCTTTCCTGACTGTGTAGGATGTATCATTTGCAAAAGGAACAAGTGTATTCACACCGAAGTTCGATAATGCCTGAACCGCTTTCGTTCGAGCTCGTTCTTTATTCTCTTTTGCAAGAATTTCAAGCTCGTGCTTTGCTTCTTCTGTTTTAAGGAGACCAAGATGAAATATTGCGGAATCTCGAACAATTACGTCGTTATCACTCAGTTGTGTTTTCAGAATGTTGACCGAAGCCGGATGCTGGACAGAAACAACCCATTTCCCGTAGGTACTTCTAATTTTCGCTAAATCATCGTAACTGCAAATGGAGATATTTTCGGGCCAGTTTTCTTTTTCAAACGAAACATTTTCCGAATCATCATCCTTAATGTTATGACCCTTAATGTTATTACATAGTGCAGAAACCAGACATGCTTCCAGAGAAGCAAGTCGAAGATAAGTAAAATCCTTTTTAATTTGACTCTGTTTCTTTTTATCAAATACAGGTTCAAGGTATTTATCTTCAAAAGATTTATTTAATTCCGGAATATCATTGACCGGAACCCATTGTGCAACAATTCGATATAATTCATCTCTTATACCATTTTTCAGGATTTTAGATTCGAGAAGTAACCCTGCTTCTGCAAGTACCTCGACAGGTGTTTCTCCCTGTTGAGACAGTAGAAAACACCATGCATTCAGGGCTGCCAGTTTCATATCATTTGACAAATCCATCTGTTCTGATTTGAGCCTGTTTTTAGATTCAGGTTTAATGATATCCGTTTTGTAATTTTGATCTTCATCTTTTTCAGAGATATCTTTATCAGAAATCAGTACCTGGATTGATTTCCGCAATCTACCCGGAAATGAACTTTTCTTTTTTTGTTCAGGTTTTTCTTTGGCCTGTTTTTTCGGATCTCGAATCTTCATTAAATCAGAAGAATCATATTTCACTTTTGTTGTTGCAATTTCTTTAAGTTTGTCTTTTAGACCCTGCGCTTCTTCAGGATTGGAAAAAGCAAGAAAGATGCTGGCATTCCATCCAACAAGGGAATCTTCCTGAGCCAATTGATATAAAGGTGATTTTGATGGCTTGATTAATTTTTTACCAGCGTCTGTTTTTTTTGTTTTGGTTTTATCAGATTTGTTCTCGTTAACATCATCCTGCGATTTGTTTTCGATGATGCCTGATTGGATTTCAGAGAGAAGTACAATTTGATCAGGGAGAGCAGTTCCAGAATATCTCCAACGGTAGTTGTGGTAATAAGTTTTTTCTGACCTTGCAGAGTGCATCCAATCATTTGTCCAGTCTTTATTTCCAGACCAGGAATCTTCCTTTAGTGTTTCTTTAAGCAGACTTAAATCATTATTATTCCGAATGGATGCAAAATTGACGGGAGGTGTTTGCAGAATAAGTGATTGGCACCCTGAATAGATGCATAGCGAAACCAGCAAGGCCATTTTAACGGCCAGGTGAGATGGCATCTTATTAAACAGGATAAATTTTTTCATCAGAATATTTCTGAGAAAGGAAAGTAGATTGAATTGATGGTGATTATTAGTTCTCTGAATAGAGACAGAAATGCTTTAATAGATTCAGGAGTGGGTTGATCAACAATCAAGAATAGAAATATGATCAGGCAAGATCGGGTTGCGACCTCGCAGGAAGAATAGCAGGATCAACAAATTAAGGGAAGGTAATTGTTTCAACTGGCATCAAGAATGTAAACATGGGCCAGATGGGAATCGAGGGCAATTATTCGCTACGAGAAGCTTTCCCAGAAACGGATGCATTAGCTGTTTTCTGGTCGGGAGTTTTTTCGATGCTTGTATGAACAATAGGAGCCATCCCGGGAACAATACTGCGATCCACTGGCTTGTTTTCATTCAGCCAGGTTTGAACCTCTGCAAGCAACTCTTCGGGAAACGGTTTATGATTTGTTTCATAAACATTAAAGTGCTTCACCAGCTTCACAACCTGAATATATGATGCATCCACATATTCATTTGTCGTTGTCTGGTTAAGGAACCCCAATCTTCGCATGATTTTCTTCTCTGAATTTTCTGTTTTGTAAGCTAAAATACAACGAAAAAAAGACCAGTTCCAATATTTTGCAGAGGGGTTCTTATTAAAAGCTTTGGCCATTTCATGTGTTGTTTTGACAACTTCAAAGCAAAGTAATTTTATATTAACTTTGGTATTTTTCTGGGCTCGACCAAGGGCTTTTGCAGCTGTCCCCCTGACTAACCAGGCTCGATTGGGATCTACCATCGTCGCTGTAAGTGTTTGAAGGATTGTTGCCCGTCCATTAAGGTCAGTAATTTGATCAACCGATGCCAAAGCGCTCAACAACGTTACCTGATACCACGGATGAGTTTTGCTATTACCAGGACGCTGTAATTCATTGATCAATGCCTCTGCAATTTCAAATTTCAGGGCAGGGATCGGATCCCCATAGTATCCAATACGTTCAAGCCCTTTAGCTGCAGCAAGTTTGACCGGAATGGGTTGGTCGGGGTTTTCAAGAATCTGGTAAAGTAACTCTCCCCCTTGGGAGTAAGGGACAGCGGGACTTGTGCTTGTTTTCTTTTCAATATCCAGATGAGCGATCATGATGGCAACATTGAGGCGCACATAAAAATTCCCATCCATAAGATCTTTTGCATAATAAAGGATATGACTACTACAAAGTTCCCGGAATTTGGGGCGAATTCCAGGTGGTAGCCCACCACCGGCTGAACCCACTTCTTTTCTGACTGCATCACACAATTTTTTGAGATCCGATTTATTCTTTTTCAGGGTCAAACTGTACATACGCCATTTGGCCCATTTTTTGATGTTGTCGACTGCTTCCCTGTTGGATTGCCCCCTGTTTAAAATCAGTTTATAGTTCGCAGCCCGTAGTTCCTGATAAAGACTGTTCAACTCCACTTCTGTCATTAACTCTTTATTAATTGACATATAATCAGGAATAATTTTTTTCTTAACTTTAGTTTTTGCTTCAGGTTTACCCTCAGTTTTTTCAGAGTTGCCTGTCTCTTCGGTAGCTGTCTCTTCGGTAGCTGTCTCTTCACTCTTTTCAGCGGTTTCAGGTTCGTCTTCCTGCGCAAATGCAGGGCTGCACAAAATCAATCCGATCACCGTCATGCTGATGATCATCAATGAAAAAAACCATTTTAACTGGGAAGAATGAATCATTAAGAAACCGTTATCCTTTTGTTTCATTTCAATATTATGTTTCAAAACTGATTTGGGTTGAATTTTACGTAACACTCAGGCTTCAGGAAATTTTAGGGCATACATACTAACAAGGATATCCCTGTTAATTCAAATTCTCTATTTGAAGCCAGATAACAATGAATCGCAACACTGGCAACAGGAATTCCTATCGTCAAATCTACAAAACATCAGGAACAGTTTTCTGTCACAAATGATTTTGGTAGTTATTTTTTAATAGTGGAAAACTAATGTCAATTAATAACTGGAATGTTTTAGTTTAAATTCCAGTCATGAACGAGCCTATTTTTAATGATAAAGGAAGGATAACTAATTAGAATCTGAATTGTGAATTCCTGATTATAAGAATACGAATTGATATCACATTTCAATAATTCTATGGCCCGAAATGCATTAATAAAGAATGATAGATAAAATAATATCAGCCTGACAGGATTTAGCCAGTTCGAATGGCAAATTCATCCCGATTCAACTGTTTATGTATAAATGTATAACACCTACGATATCACGTTTTTTTCCCGAGTGTCAAGCTGATTCTTGATTTCACGTCGCAAAACTGAAAAACTGTACATGTGAATCTGAATCATGACCGTTTTCCCTCTTTTAATACTCTGATATGACTCGGATTATCACTCGACTTTCTGTACAGAATCTGTTTTCGGGAATTGGAAAATCATGGTTTTACTCTATTCAGACCACTGCTATCTGGAACACGACACAGGAAATCATCCTGAATCTGCGGAAAGACTGAAGTCAATCCATCAAATGTTGAAAAACTGTTCCTTCCAGAAAGAAATAACCCCCGGAAAGGTGAAGGCAGCATCAATTGAAGAACTTACCCGTGTCCATGATAAAGAATATGTCGAATCCGTTCAGCTATTTGCAGCTAGAGGAGGAGGCAGAATTGAGGCAGATACGATCGTCTCTCCCAAATCATATGATATTGCTTTGAAAGCTGCTGGCGTTGCTGTTGATGCAGTGGACCATGTGATTGAAAAAAAAC
Organism: Planctomycetota bacterium; assembly: GCA_024277145.1. Classification (GTDB taxonomy): domain Bacteria; phylum Planctomycetota; class Planctomycetia; order Planctomycetales; family Planctomycetaceae; genus JAJRVU01. The sequence continues at coordinate 2,555 of JAJRVU010000005.1, read as the reverse complement.
ATCAAAACGCAGTCTGCCTGATTCGTCCGCCGGGGCATCATGCACGACCAAAAAACGCAATGGGGTTCTGCTTGTTTAATAATATTGCAATCGCTGCAATGCATGCCTGTAAAAAACATAAATTGAATCGCGTACTGATTGTCGACTGGGATGTGCATCATGGAAACGGAACACAGGAAATCTTTTACCAGACCGAGAACATTCATTTCTTCTCTGCACATCGATTTCCTTTTTATCCCGGAACAGGATCAGATTCAGAAACAGGCGAAGCCTCCGGCTTGGGAAGCACATGGAATTTACCGTTAGCCTACGGAACAAAGCCGGAAGAATATCGAAACCAGTTCGCAAAAACTTTTGAGAAAGTTTTGAAGAAGTCCAAGCCGGAATTAATTCTGATCAGTGCAGGCTATGATGCCCATCGGGACGATCCCATTGGCTCACTAGGGCTTGGAGTTGATGATTTCCAATATCTCACGCAATTGATACTGGATGCAGCGGATGAATATTGTAAAGGCAGGTTGATCAGCCTTCTTGAAGGCGGGTACAATGTCCAGGCATTAGCTGACTCCGTTGAAACCCATATTCAAACTATTGTAAATCACAAAAACAGATCAGAGTAAAGTAGATTCTTATTCAAACATGTTTTCAACCTGAAGAACTTTCAATGATTGAACAACTGTGATTGATGAATTAATCTTGGGATGATGACCTGATCGATTCAGAAAAACAGCATGGATACCAAGATTTAGCGATGGAAAAACATCATAATCCAAATTATCCCCAATCATCATTGAATCACCGGGACTTACCTGCATTTTATTCAACGCGTTCGTGAAGGCATTTGAGTTTGGCTTGTCATATCCGGTTTCGCCTGAAATGAAAATTTCATCGAAATAATCTGAAATGCCTAGAGTCTCAAGTTTTGTTCGTTGTCCATCTGATGGTCCGTTTGTCAACAAGCCAATTTGCACGTTTTCCGAACGAAGAAATTCCAAAAAAGATATTGTGTCTTCGAATAGTTCGCAATTCCTGTTCATGGTCTCGGTGAATGTAGTCGCTTCTTCTTCAGGTGAAGAGGCACATTTTATTGTTATCCCGGGTAAGCCCAGAAGATGTTCATATCTTCTCAGGCGAAATTCATCAATCTCAAAGCGACCAACAAGATATTTCTTGAAAAGTTTTTTGTTGATTCTGCTGAATTGTTTTTTCAGTCCATTCAGATTTTGCACGTTATATTGATTTGCAAATTGCCTCAAAGCAACTTCTACACCATGCTCAGTAGAGCAAAGTGTATGGTCCAGATCAATTAAAACACATTTCATGCTTATTCTGAATTCCTTACCGCTGATAGATCGGGAGGAAATTGTTTTCCAGTTGAAGGATGGTAGCGTTAATTGCAGTTGTATATACCGGGCCGATGTGACCTTCATTCCAGGCGCCGGTTGAAGATTGTTTCCTGATAATTTGCAAGCCTATGTCATCAAAATATTTCTTCCATTTTTTTTCTCCCAGCCGATACATCACCTGTGCATAATAATAATGCATGTAATGCCAATGTCCGAAATGGCGAACTCGGGCGCTTCCGGGCCAAACATTTTTTTCGCAATATTCAAGCATGATTTTAGTGACTTTGGAATCATAATCTCCTGCATTGAACATGGCAGCCAGCCCCGCCGCTGTAATTGCAGGTCGGGCACCTCCTCCTCGAATACTGTATTGCACGCCTCCTTTGGAGGGACCATCTTTAATCATGCAACCACGGATATATTTCTTGCCTTTTTCGATAATTTCTCGCGGAACAGGAATCCCTGCGTTCCTGCATGCTCGTAAACCCTGAACTTGTGTGATGCAAGTGGAACCTTCATCGAAGCCATTGCCATCTTTGTCCGAAACGTATCCCCAGCCCCCTGCTTTGGTTTGCGCATTCCCACAAAACTTGACAGCAAGGGTGAGAACCTCTTTCAGTTTTTTACGACGCTCTTCGTTTTCTTCTTCTCCATAAACCTGGGAAAGAAACAACATCGAAAATCCATGCCCATACATGTAATGATAATCTTTGCTGTATCCGATGAGTCCTGTATTCGGGTCAGACATCTGGGTTAAGAAATCGACTGCCCGTTTAATCTGCTCGGAATATTTTCCCTGTGTTGTAGTGGATCCTTCACATGCAAGAGCATTCCCTGCAAGGGCTGTCATCGCAACTTTATACTGACCATTATTCGCTTCCCAATACCCTTGCCTTAATTGTGTTCTTTCCAGATAGTCCAATGCTTTTTTAATTGCAGCTCGAACCTTCGGGTTATTCGGATCAGCCTGGCTGGTTTTCGGAGTCGCTACCAATATTAATAACAGAATTGCCAGTAATAAAATTTGTGGCATAATATGATCCTTCATTTGGACTTATTTTTATCGGGAGAAAAAACTGAACAGATCCCACCGTCAAGGATATCTGCATAAAAAGTATTCAGCAAGACGATTCAGAACATTTTCAGTCCCTGCTCTGAAAACCGGTGATGTAAATGATCACTGGCTTGGCATTTTACTGGCCAGTCATT
>JAJRVU010000081.1 GCA_024277145.1 Planctomycetota bacterium | reverse complement strand
GTCGTGATTCCAATGCACAAAGACGTGGAATGAAGAAATTCGGTGGCGAAGCTGTTATCGCAGGAAACATTCTTGTTCGCCAATGTGGTACAAAATGGCATGCAGGCGATAATGTAGGAACAGGTCGGGATTACACTCTGTTTGCTCTTTGCGATGGAAAAGTATTCTTTGATAAAAAAGGCCGACGAATTAATGTTGAAGCTATAGAAGTTAGCTAATCGACATCTGGTATTAAAATAAACGCTGAAAACAAACATTCAAAAAGGCAACTCGAAATTTTCGGGCTGCCTTTTTTTATTTAGTGATTTTCGATTAATGTCGTATTCAGAACGGGATGCTTTAAAAGAAGTTGGTATTCTTTCATGGCTTTTTGGGTTGGCCCTGATCACCACCACCAAGAGTAACTTTCACTTCCATTTGCTCATCATCTCGCATGATCGTTAGAATCACTGTGTCTCCCGGGTTTCTCGATTCGATGTAGTTTAAGAAATCATCAGCAGTCTCGACTTTCTTGCCATCAACTTTTTGTATCAGGTCAGCAGCAGTTCGGTCCAATTTCTGAACACTGAATGGCCCTCTTCGAGTTTGAGTTAATTTAGGGCCTCTCAAACCTGCTTTTTCAGCAGGTCCCTTAGGTGACATCTTCGCAATGAGCAAGCCATTATCCACCTCATAAACCCTTTGAATTCCACTTTCCGGTCGATAAACCCGGCCATATTTGATCAGTTGCGGGATCACTCGTTTTGCCAGATTGATTGGAATTGCAAAACCTATCCCTGCACTTTGTCCCGTTTTACTGGCAATGGCTGTGTTAATTCCAATCAGGTGACCATGTGAATTAATCAACGGGCCTCCTGAATTTCCCGGATTGACTGCTGCATCAATCTGGATGATTGACTTGATGGATCGATTCCCTCGAATTTGTAATGAACGGTTCAGGCTAGAAATAATTCCAGTGGTCATGGTTCGTTCCAAACCGAATGGATTGCCGATGGCAAAAACCCTCATGCCTACCTGCAAGTCACTGGAACTTCCTAATGAAACGGGATGAAGTTCTTCACTGGGAACCTTAATTTTGATGATGGCAATGTCATTGATTGGATCAGCCCCCACAAAACTGGCATCAAGTGTTTTTCCGTTATGAAGGGTGACATTCACCTGCTGTGCCCCTTCAATCACATGGAAATTAGTAAGGATGTGACCATTTTTGTCAACAACTGCACCAGAACCTGAACCTTCGGAAACAACGTCAATTAGAAAAAAACTGTCTCCTCCTTTCGTCGTCAGGTTAACTACACTTTTATTAACACGATCATAAACACGGGTGTTAATCACTTCTTCCGGAGAAAGCCCTTCATGATTGAACAAGGGAATCTTTCTTCTTTTAGCAATGATATCCGATTGGTTTTCAGGTTCAGTTAAAACAGGACCATTCTGCGCGTGCAGGGAATTTATCGGTGAATGATTATTGAATGCAATAGTTATCATGCATCCCAATATGGCAGAAAGAAAACAGCCTATGAAAACCTTCATTTATTAACTCCTCAAACGATAAACAGGGAATGTCATTTATAATAGATAAAATAGTATTATCGAATTATGACTTCTGAATGAATTTCTTCAAAGATGAATATCACGTGGAAAGCAGAAATTATGAAATCAAATGAGGGATTGCTCTGCAGCCCATAAATACAGTTTATTACGAAAACTGGGAAAGAGTATTCTATTTATCTATGAAAATACGTGTATTTAACAGTAAAATTAACCATTATAGGAATCATACTCTGGGCTCTAAATACAATTAAACAGCACGATCAAGGAAAGGTCATGTCAATTATGCAACGGATAGGCATTCTTACAGCAGGAGGAGACACTCCTGCTCTTAACGCAACCATTTACGGGGCGGTTGAACGTGCTAACCAACTGGGAATTGAAGTTTATGGGATTTTGAAAGGGTTTGGCGGACTACTGGATTCTCGTGTTCCCCATGTCCCCTTAAATCCTTTGTATATGACGATACCCGAATTGACTCCCATGATGGGGGGAACAATCCTGGGAGCGTCAAGAACATATATTGATCAGGATGAAACCGAAGCCATCAAGAAGATAACTCAGCGACTCAAACAATTAAATATTGAAGGATTAATTTGTATTGGTGGTGATGGAACCATCAATGGCATGCAGCCGATATCAGATTATTTTCCTTGTGTCCTTGCTCCCAAAACCATTGATAATGATTTGGGGCTGAATTACATCGATGAACCTTACGAATGGATGCGTGAAGAAATTGATTCTCAAGGGGAGTCGCAATACCGACAGGTCTCTCGTCGGGAAGAAATTGATCTGGATGGAATGATTAATTATGTCACGCCCGGATATGCAACGGCTGTTTTTGTGGTGGCTCAATCCATTCAGCGAATCCGAACAACAGCAGAAAGCCATCGTCGTATAGCAATTGTGGAAGTGATGGGGAGAAATTCTGGGTATATTGCATTGGGGGCTGCGTATGGTCAGCCGGACATTATTCTTATTCCTGAAGTTCCACTTGATATTGATCTTTTGGAAGAGCGAATTCGGGCATTATATGATTTGCAGAAAAATGTTGTGATTGTTATTGGTGAAGGTGTCGCAGATGAAAATGGAAAAAGATTAGGGGAGACTTCATCCAGTTTTGATCCTGCAGGTAATGTTATCTTCAGCGGAGCTGCAGAAACGTTGAAGGATATGCTGATTCCCAGATTGGGAGACAGCTATTTTCAGCAGAAGCGTCGTCATGCAAATGCCAATGCAGGGATCTTTACCAGAAAAGTTGGCCACACTCAGCGCGGAGGAAGACCAATCCGTTTTGATCGATATTATGCTTCTCAACTAGGTGGAAAATCGGTTGATCTGCTGACTCAAGGACAAAACAATACGGTTACAACTTTGCAATGGTCCAATGAAAAAGGTTTTACGCTTGATTCCATTCATGGTAACAAACTGAGAGATAACTGGAAAATGATCCACGCTCGAACAGTGCACAAGTCATTTTATGATTCACAGCGATTTCGTCCATCCAAACTTGGCATTGAATATCTCACGCCTATATTTTCTCATGCAGTAGGAAGTGATGACCTGGAATTAATGAGGAACGATATTTGTAATTCAGGTAACCTGACAACACGATACCAGAGTATTAATGTTGATATTCACAAACGCCTGAAGATGCTGGAATAACTTCAGGAAACGCTCCACGATAATTAGTCGTCCCTGAAATAGTCATTATTCAGAGATGGTAAAATATTGAACCTGGCTGATCGGAATTGGATTCGGAATTCCCCAGAATTTACTAC